>JAISTB010000031.1 GCA_031272775.1 Fusobacteriaceae bacterium
GCCATCCAGCAATATATTACGATTTATAACCGAGTCATTCTGAAAGCCATAAATGATATTCATTAACTGACTTTTTCCGCTTCCATTTACTCCGGAAAGAATGATTAAATCCCCTTCCAGTTCTTGATGGAATCCGTTTTTGAAGGATTTGTAATCCTGATTAAGTGTTATGCTGATTTTTTTCATACTCATTTGATTAGTTTCCTTAAAAGTTTGTCGCGGGTGGCGGCGAGGGTTTGGAGATACTTCCAGCGGGCGGTGGGCGGCACATAGAAGATGTTGTCTTTGGTCAGGTAGTCGCGGAGGAAGTCCTCGACTGTCTCGTCAAAGCCCTCCGCCTTATATTTGGCGAATTGCGTTTCAAAAGCGTCGGAGACATACTTGATAAAAATCAGCCCCAGCACCACATATTTGTAGTCGGACGAGTTGATATTGCCGCGCAGTTTGTTGGCAGCGTCCCAGAGGGTGCGTTCTAAATTATTTTTTTCTGTTTCTGCCATATTTTTTTACTATTTTGCAAAGATACACTTTTTTTGTTATTTCTCAATATCAATTATTTTCCAATAGCCATTTTTTCTTGCACCTTCGCGTTTGATAATGTTTCCCTGTTGCAACTCTCTGATATGCCTTTCGATTGTCCGCGTGCTTACATTTAATAATCCGGCAAGTTCCGGAGTTGTAATTCTTCCGTTTTTTGCCATCAAATTTAAAATATTTGGTTTTATCCCGACATTTATCCCGACACTATCTTTGTTTATCCCGACATTGTTATCACTCAAAGTATCAGTTTTTTCCACAGTTTTCGCGGGGAACAGTTTCGCCTCTTTGATATGCAAATATCTGTTTTTCAATTCATTGTGTTCCCCAAAAAGAAGATTGCCAAAGAATTGCATGAGATATTCGGTTGTGGCGTGGATATTCAGTTTGGCGTCATTGAAATTTGCGCGCACAAGCGCGTTACGAAAATACCACGAATGAACAGCAAACAAATCGTTATCAACGTTGAACCCGAAAGTTCGCAGGTATTTGATGGTGAAAACTGCCGTTGTGCGCGTATTCCCTTCGCCAAAGGCGTGGATTTGCCACAAACCGGAAATAAATTTTGAGATATGCTCCACTTCTGCATTTATTTCGGGCAAAGCGTTTGCGTATCTTTCCGCCAATTCTTTAATTTTTGTATTGAAAATAGAAGCGCGGGGTTTAGCGTTTGCATTAAAGTTGGCTCCTTATTCTTCCAATATAGTCTTGATTCGGCATATAAGAACAGGCACGTCTTTGGTTGCGGTTCCCCATATATCATTTATGCGTAAAGAATCATAACCGTGCGCAGTGATATCGCGAAGGCCCGTTATTTTTTTCCACGGAATGTCCGCATATTGCTGACGCACGCTTTGAGGCAATTGCTTAACCAATTCGCCTATATTCAGCAAATTCATACATACGCCGTCTTGGGCCATTTCATTGTCCAGGAACATCTCCAGCGAGCAACCTGAAACATAGCGAATGATTCGATTTGCCCGATATATAATTTTCGTGAGCAACGCTCTGGTCAATTCATCCATAGACGCGCACCTCTTTATTGATGATCAAATGAGAATTTTCCGGTAGCGGCGCGTGAAGAACGTCGACCGATTTATTGAGTAAATCTTCAAAATCATACTTAACGCCAATGATGTCCAGCAGCGACACCGTATCAGTGGTAAACTCCACAAGCAAATCCAGATCGCTTTCCTCGGTTGCGGTTCCACTTGCATAGGATCCAAATACAGACACCTTGGTCAAAGGATAGTTTTTCGCGACCTGTTCCGCCGCTTTTTTTATTTGCTCCAGTGTCAACATGACAATACCTCGCTTTGTTTAATTCTATCAGGAATATCTTAAAAATTCCTCCCCCTTCTTTTCCAAAATTATACCGCACGGCGGCCAAAATGTCCATATTTATTTGCCTGTTTCCGTAATTTTCCGGTCGTAAAAACCACTCCCGACAAAAAACCCCCGCATCCGAAGATACGGGGGAATTGTTTCGACTGGTCGAGGCGACAGGATTTGAACCTGCGACTTTTGCGTCCCGAACGCAACGCTCTACCGGGCTGAGCCACGCCTCGAAGGGGCAGGGCCAATTTTTCCCTGCCTTGACATTATACTAAAACATCGGCCTTTCGTCAAGTAAAAGTTTGATTTTTTGTAAACTTTTGGAAATTTTTCCAAAAGGCCCCTACCGTAACTTCCAGTGGAAGCGGATTCCGCAGCTCAGATCGGTTTCTTGCGCGTTCTGTCTTCTGCCCAGCTCCACATCCAGCGTCACGCCGTAATGATCGCTCTTCTCCACGGTAAATCCCAGGCGTCCCTTGAGGATTCCCCTTTCTTTTTCAGGATTGAGAAGCTCGTCATAGTCCGTGCCGCTTCCCGCAAAGCGCACCCGGTTTGCGCGGTGATTTTCGCCGAAATCATAGGCCCAGGCGAGGGCGCCTTCCAATTTCACGGCGTATTGCCCGCCGATATGCGTCCGGCGCATCCCCCGGACGCCCACTTCGCCCAGTGCGCTCACGTAATCCCGGGCGTCCACTTCAAGAATCAGGGCGCTTTCCCCCAGGGCCCGCTCGCGGAAATGATCGCCCGCGCCGTAGCTGAGGTCAAGAGACGTGTAGAGGTCCAATTTTCCGTGGATACTCCTGAAGAGGGTATTTTCGAGGGTATTTATCAGGCGCAGCTCGTAGCTGTTATAAGAGCTCTTATTTTTGTAAACTTGATCAAGCTCGAGGGTGCGCTCGGCCTCATGCCGGTACCAGCCCAGCTCCACCCGGGAAAGAAGCCGCAGCCTGTCGTCGGCCCCGAAGGGTGTCAGTCGGTGCAGGCCGCCTCTCAGCGCGTAGATGTCCTCTTTGGATTTGTCGCCGTACAGGGGCGCGTCGTCGAAGTCGAAGCGAGCGCCGCCGAAGCCCAGTGACCAGCCCCATTTGCCGCCGTAGCGGTATCCTTCTCTTTCTTTCATGTACAGCAGCCCGTGCACGCGGTAGTCATAGTCGTCGATGCCGTCTGTCCCGTCGCGGAACGCGCCCTGACCGTAGATCACGCTGAATTTGTCCGTATCGGCCGTGTCGTTGTAGGAATCAAACATTTCGGCAAATGAGCGGTCGAAGGCCTTTCGCGTGTGCAGCTCCCGGTTTTGGATCGTCGAGTAGATGTCGCCGCGGATCTCGCCCAGGAGCCGACCGCTTTCCCGTTCAAAGGCCGCCGTTCCCTGTGTGGCATCGATCCGGTCGAGCCGGTAATTAAGTTTTTTCAAGAGTTGCGCGTCTTTGGAGGTCCCGGTGGGATCCCGTTTCAAAAGGATGTCGGCGCCTTCCTCGATGGCCGTAAATCGCGGATCCTTCATCACAAGGGCATAGGGCTGCTTCCTCACGGTCAATGTGCCGTCGGGCTCGACCCAAGCCTCAAAGAGGGGGGAGGTCCCGATCGTAAGGGACGCCGCGGCCGTTCCCGGTGTGTCGGTCTCTGACGCCGCTCCGGCGGGGCTTGCGATAAATTCGTCGACTGCCCATTCATAGCCGTTTCCGCTCAGGATGTAATCCGGCTCCAATTGAGCGGTTCCGCTGAGGCTCGCGGTCAGGAACATGGGGGCGGCGCGGTATTCGCTGAGAGCCAGTCTGAGCCCCTCGGCGACGATGGCTTCGGCCGCGATGGTCCCGGCTGTGACGATGTTGCCTTCGAGGACGAGAGCTCCGCCTTCGGCGTGAATGCCGGTCGATTGGGCGTCGAGCAGGCGGATTTCGCCGTTATTGATGAATTCGGCGTTTCCCTTGGCAAAGATTCCGATGCCGCCGGCTTCCACGGTAATAAGGCCGTTGTTGGTAAATCGCGTTGTCGCCGCACTTTCGACGCCTTCGAGGTAGACGCCAATCGCGTGTTCGCCGTTGACCTGAATCACGCCGGTTTCTGTATTTATACCGCTCGCGCCGTTTACGAGCCGGATGCCTACGGATTCCATACCATAGTACTCGCTGTTCGTCACGGATATTGTTTCGTAATTCCGAATCGTCACATTGTCGGCAGTTCCATTTCCTGCGGCATAAATTCCGATGGCGCCCATATCGACGGAAATATTTGCGAAATTTTCAAGATTGACCTGATTGCCGCCGGAGTATTCTTCATTATTTATAAAAATGCCATAATTTCCTCTGCTTATGCTCCAATCCCCTGAAGTTGTAATTTTGCCACTGCTTGAAATCTTGTATACCTTTGCGATTGGCGCATTGTACATCCATTCCAATTTTCCGTCTCCGGCAAAATTGTAGTCTCCGTCGCGATCAAGATAAACCACAACCTGACCCGCGGCGCTTTTTTCTCCTTGCTCCTCTTTATTTACTATCATGTCAGTCGATGCTTGCCTTGTAAATTCGACATCTATCGGTTCGTCATACCGGGGCGTACCGACATTGTCGGCAGAATTGTCGGGATTATTGGGATTGTCCGGAGTATCCGGATTATCCGGAATGCTTGGATTGTCCGGGGTATTGGGATTCTCATTGGGATTCTCATTGGGATTCTCATTGGGATTCTCATTGGGATTCTCATTGGGATTCTCATAAGGATTCTCATTGGGATTCTCATTGGGATTATTTTGTTCATTCGAATTATTCTGTTCATTCGAATTATTCTGTTCATTTGAATTATTCGGATCCTCATCCGTATCCTCATTGGGATTGTCCGGATCGTCTGGATCATTTGGATCGCCCGGTTCTTCAGGATCAACGCCGGGTTCTTCAGGGACAACGCCCGGTTCTTCGGGATCAGTTCCGGGTTCTTCTGGATTTTCAGGAACTATGCCCGGATCTACTGGATCTTCAGGATCTGTCGGATCATCCGGATCTTCTGGATTTACTGGATCATCAGGCTCTTCCGGATCTCCCGGACCAACGTTTGGATTTCCAGAATCATCCGAATCATCTTGATCTTCTGGATCTTCTGGATCTTCTGGATCTTCTGGATCTTCCGGATCTTCCGGATCTTCCGGATCTTCTGGTTCTTCCGGATCCACAAGCTCTTCCGGACCTTCAGGCTCAAGGCTGGATTCCCCCGGTTCCTCAGGATCCGATGGTTCTTCCCCCCCTACGTTGGGATTCTCCGATTCCTCAGGTTCGGAAGAACCTCCTCCGCCGGAAGGCGCCCCTCCCTCTTCGCCGGGCGTTTCGATCGCTCCTCCGGGCGGCCCAGTATCGGGCTTGACGCCGCCCGAGCCCCCCGGAGAGGCCGCTTCGCCCGATTTGTCCCCGGACGCTGCGGCCTGGGTCTGCGGGCCCCCAGTCTTCGCAGGCTCTTTGGCCGCCCCCTTGCCGCTTTTCTTGTTTTTCCCGCTTTTGCTGTAATAGCCCGTCATGAAAAACTGCCTGCTCTCAAAGCGGGGCTTCGCGTAAAAATCCCCCTTGCGGATCAGCTCGTCAAGTTCCAGTTGCGTTTGCGCCTTCCGCTTCCGGTTTTCTTCGATCAATTGTAAAATTTTCTCTTTTTCCCCCTGCACGGCCATGTCGTATGACGCGGCCGCCGCGGGGACGCTCTCCTCCTTTACCGCCTGCGTCGCCGCCGCAGGGCTTCCCGTCCAAAAAAATACCGCCAGACAACCTGCAATTGCCCATTTGCGCCAAAAAGAACTTCCGCCTTTCAGAATCGCGTCATGGTTTTTACTCATCGTTCCTCCATTCTTTTTTACCCATTTGCGCGGTTTTGTCCGCGCAATCGCCATGGTAGATTTTGTATTCCGTTGCTGTAGAGATTTATCGTGAAAAATCTATCTGAACATTTATGTTTCAACAAAAAACAAAAAAACCGCCCGATTGATCTTCGCTTTTCCGCGGATTTTTCAACAAAAACAAAAAGTCCGCCTGAATAACGATCGCCTTATTGTGGAAACATTTTCGCCAAATGGATATTATTCACTATTATACCACGGACTCTGCCTTTTGTCACGCTATTTTTTTGTTTTTCTTCCGATTTTTGTCTTTTTGTTCCCCTCCAATAACACCAAAAAGCAATAATTCAGGACGGCGGCGTCGCCGAAATTTTTTTTGCTTTCCGAAAAAATCAGGCGCTTTGTTCCGCCTCCCGGGCGTCCCGTTTGATTTCCCTTCTCCTGAGCCACAGCCAGTAGAGGATCAATACCGGAGGAAGGGATATGCCGAAGTTGCATTCGCCCAGAATATTGAAGCCCCGGTTCACGACGGGCAGAAAGGAAAAGGTCTGCCAGCTCCAGGCGAGACCCGCGGGCCCGCTTACGATCTCGAGGAGTATCGTCATGGGGAGCGTCACCATGATCCAGATTCTGGGATTTTTGACGAGCTTATGGTAGTCGAGCTCCGTCGCGATCAAGGCGATCAGGAAGAAGAGCGCCGCCAGCGTCGAAAATATCCGCTTTTGGCCGAAAAGGGCCACATTTTCCCGAACCGTCTCATTGTAGGGCTTCGTCAGCTCGGAAAAATTGATCGTGTGGAGCCGGATCGCGCCGTCATTTTCGTTGACCCGCACAAAGATCATGCCGTTGCGGTCGGGAAAGAGCGCGTCATACATAAAGACCGACTGCCTGAGGGGAATTTTCCTGCCGTCGGGGGCCGTGGCCTCCCATTTGCGGATCGAGAATTGGACCAGTTTTTCCTCTTTCAGGGGATTTGCCTCAAAGAAAGCCTTTGTCTGCGCGAATCCCTCGTCAAAATGCTCGAGGCCCGTCTCAAATTCCCCCCGCAGCTCCTCAAAGCGTCCGGTCTTGATCCGGGAAAAGACCGACGCCATATAGGTCATGGTCGCGGGATCCTCAGTATATTGCGCGTTCCGAGTCCTCCAAAAATAAAAATTGGGTCCGAAAAGCGTCAGCAATCCCGTGACGCCGATAAAGATCAGCGCCGCGTAGTACATAAATTTGCGTAATTTTGCTTCGTTCATGGCGTTTCTCCTTCTTTGTAGCGTTGTTTTCCTTAATCAGGTTTGCGGCGCCCGCCGGTTCAGGATCCTGTCCCCGTATGTGAAGACAAACATGCCGACGAGGATCACGAGGCCGCCGATGACCGTGGAAAACTCGGGTTTTTCTCCGGCAATCAGAAAACCGAGGAGCGCCGTCGTAAAGGGCGGCACAAAGTTGTAATTGGCGACGGCCGTCGTCGTCTTGGATCGCTTGAAGGCCATGGACCAGGTCACATAGCCGATGAGGCTCGGGAAAATGGCCAAAACCAGCAGGATAAAAATCTGATTGGCCGGCGCGGCCCGGAGCTCGTTCAGGGCATTGGGCGCGGCGATTCCCATACAGACGGTCCCGATCAGGATGCTGTAGGCCGTGGCGGGAAAGGCGTCGTAAGTCTCCAGAATTTTCCGCAGGAAGAGCGTCGAGACGGAGCCCGCCGTGCAGGCGAAAAGCAGCCAGAGCACGCCGGTATTGACGGAAATATCCGCCTTCAGAGCCGTTACGATAAATACGCCGGCAAATTCGATGCCCATGGCGGCGTACTGGATCAGTTTCAATTTTTCCCGGTAAAAGACCCTGACCAGAAGAGCCGTCAGTACGGGTCCCGTGGCGATAATCACGCTGACCGTGGCGGCCGTTACGGTCTTGGAGCCTTTGTTGAAGGCCATCATATAGACAAAATAACTCAATATTCCCTTACCCAGGAACCAGCCCCAATCTTTGGGCTTCGGCAACTTCTGTTTTGTCGCGATGAGCCCCGCGATCAGGAAAATCGAGGCGATCCCGAAACGCAGGAAGCCCAGCGAACGGGATGAGTAATAACGGAGCGCCAGCCGCGTAAACACATAGGAAAGCGACCAGAGCAAAACCGTAATAAACGCGAACACATGAAAATTATCCCTCCATCTCATTTTCCATCCCCCCGCGCGTTAATTGACTCTGGGCAGGGCTTTTCGCTTCCCGCTGAAGTCCCTGACGACGAGCTTGTAAACGGCGGTATTGGCCAAATGAGCGTCGTGATACGTATACTCCCTGTCCACGCCCGTCTGGCAGCGCATCAGCTGGTTGAGGGCATAAATCTTGTCCGCTTTTTCCTCCAAAAATACCACGTCGCCGACGCCGATGACGCTGGCAAACGTAAAGCCGTAGTCGCAGGCGGCGTCCCCCTCTACGAGTCCGTGCTCGCAATCGACCTCAAAACAGGCGACGCCTGTCTTTTTCAGAATATCGATCTTCCTGCCCGCCCTGGCGCTGTGAAAATACAGGGTTAAAAGGCCCTCAGACCAGGTGTAGCCGTAATTGAGCGGCACGAGATACGGCGCCTCCCCGTCCGTCATAGCAAGCCGGCAGACTTTGCATTGATCAAGAATGGCCAACAAGTCCGCGATTTCCGTAACGGCCCTGTCGCTTCTGCGCATTTCCATGGTTCCCTCCTCATGACTTTCATACGAAGCCGCCCCGGGGCGGCAGATTCAACCTCATCTATTATAGCATTTTTTGCCTCATACAAAAAGAGAAATCTTTCAATCTCCGCAAAAACTCAGGAATCGCGTCGGCGATTTCCCCGGCCAGCGGGGCGTATTCCGTCATGGTCTCCGAAAGAAGCTCGCCGGCCCGTCCGTGGAGCCAGGCCCCCAGGGCCGCGGCGTGAAAGATGTCCATGCCCTGAGCCCCGAGTCCCGCCACAAGGCCCGTCAACACATCGCCGCTCCCGCCCTTGGCGAGGGCCGTGTTTCCGCTGGGATTTAGGTAAATCTCGCCGTCGGGCCGGGCGATCACGGTCCGGTGGTCCTTGAGGAGCGTCGCGGCGCGATATTTTTCGGCGAATGCTTTGGCCGTGGTCAGAGGGGAGGCCAGAATTTCCGTCACGGGCTTTCCGGTGAGCCTCGACATTTCTCCGGGATGGGGCGTAATGAGCGGAATTTTTTGGCAATCCCGCAGGATACGCGGATCTTCTTGGATCAGGTTCAGCCCGTCGGCGTCAAGGACAATCTGCCCGGAAAACCGCCGGAGCAGTTTTCGCAAGGCGCGCCGGATCGCTGGGCTTTGGCCGAGGCCGGGTCCGGCCGCGAGGACGTCCGCGCTTGCCAGGATGTTCTCGGCTTTTTCTCCGAAGTGAATCGTCGCGCCCGCCTCATAAGGCAACGTGATTGCTTCAGGAATAAGGATTTGCAGCGTACTTGCGATCTCTTCCGGGACGAGGCAGTACACGAGTCCAGCGCCTGCCCGGTAGGCGCTTTTGGCCGCAAGATAAGCGGCCCCCGCCATTTCCCGACTGCCCGCAAAGAGAAGGACCTTTCCGTAGCTCCCCTTGTTGCTGCGGGGTTTCCGCGAAGGCAACAGCGCCGCCGCTTCCTTCGGCGTCAGCATACGGTAAGGGCTTTGGACGGCCTCCGCGACATCCCGAGGGATTCCGATATCGGCCACATGGAGACGGCCGCAGCAGGCGGGGCCTTTGCCGGTCAAAAGGCTCAGCTTGGGGAGGGCAAAGGTCACCGTTTCATCGGCAATTACCGCGGCGGCGCCTTGATTTTCGTCCGCGTCTCCGACCCCTGAGGGGATATCGACGCTGATCACATAGCGGGCGTATTTGTTGACGCTTTCGATGACGCCGCGGATCGGTTCCCTGACATCCCCGCGAATACCGGTCCCGAGGAGGGCGTCCACCACGATGTCCGCTTTCCCGACGAGCTCATCAAAGCCTCCGGCTTTGTATTCTCCGACGGAAAAAAGCGCCTCCAGCCTGCGGTAATTGCTCAAGGCGTCGCCTTCCAAAGCATCGGGTTTTTCCGTAAAGACAAGTTGCGGCGCGTAGCCCGCCGCAAAGAGCTGTCTCGCCACGGCAAAGCCGTCGCCGCCGTTGTTTCCTTTTCCGCAGAGTACGAGAACCCGCTTCCAGCCATGTTCCCGCAGCCGCCGAATCACGAGATCCGTCACGGCCCGGGCGGCCCTTTCCATAAGCGTCAGACCCGGGACGCCGTATTCCTCTATGGTTATTTTGTCTATGGCGCGCATCTGCGCGCCCGTCACGATTTTCATCCTGTACCTCGCCAGCGCAATATCGTATCAATATGCGGTAATTGCTTTTTTGGGGATTATTCCGTCCGCAGGGCGTCAACGGGATTGAGGTTTGCCGCCTTTCGGGCGGGCGTTACGCCGAACACTACCCCGATAATCGTTGAAACCAGCATGGATCCGAAGATATAGATCGGGGAAAAGACCGGCGGGATTCCGAGGAAACCCCCGATGCCCAAGCCCAGGGATACGCCGAGAGCGATGCCGAAGACGCCTCCGAAGCCCGTAAGGATCACGGCCTCCATCAGGAACTGGATCAGAATATCGCTGTTGGTGGCCCCGATAGCCTTCCGGATGCCCACTTCCTTTGTGCGCTCGATGACGGATACGAGCATGATGTTCATGACGCCGATGCCGCCCACGAGGAGCGATATGGCCGCCACAAAGCTCACGAACATATTGAGTTGGGAGAGGATATTGTCGAAAGATTCGGCGGCGTTTGAGACCGTCGTCACTTCGTAGAGGTCCGCCGTACCGGTCAAGTCTTCAAGGACAAGCCGGGCGTCGCTCATGGATTCCGCCAGTTTTTCGGGATCTTGCGCCTCCACGATAATTTCCGTGTATTCCCCGGGGGTCTTCGTGAACATCTTGTCATAGGTGGAGACCGGGATCCGCACGAAACGCGGGATACGCCGGCCGCCCATGATCTTGATCATCTGCTCCAGAGGATTTTTGAAGACGCCCACGATCCGATAGGCGATATAGCTGGTGTTTCTGCCCGGGGCGATGTCGAGGGTCTGCCCCACAGCGTTTTCGGGACTTCCGAAGAGGTTCCCCGCCGTCAGGTGGTCGATGGTCGCCACCTTTTCGCGCAGGTCGTACTCAAAGGACAGGATATTCCTGCCGTAGAGCATGTTCACTTTGTCGATTTCCTCAAAGTCTTTGTTCGTCGGGGAAGCCATCAGCATCTCGTTTCTGCCGTTGATCTTCACCATAAAGCGCGTCTGGATCCGGGGGCTCACGTTGCGGAATTTGCCGCTCCGCTTCATCCCCTCGATGATCTCGTCGTTGAGCATATATTTCCAGCGGAATTCCGTATCGCTTTTGTCTACGGAAACCGTAAATTTTCCGTAACCGCCCTGTTTCAGGTCTCC
The DNA here is from genome assembly GCA_031272775.1 of Fusobacteriaceae bacterium. Classification (NCBI taxonomy): domain Bacteria; kingdom Fusobacteriati; phylum Fusobacteriota; class Fusobacteriia; order Fusobacteriales; family Fusobacteriaceae; species Fusobacteriaceae bacterium. Next base: position 11,116 of record JAISTB010000031.1, read on the forward strand.
CATAATATTCTGCTGGGCCCCCTGACCGATGGCGGACATGGTGATGACCGAGGTGATGCCGATGATGATGCCGAGCATCGTGAGAAAGGAGCGGATCTTGTTGCCCTGGAGGGATTTGACCGCCGTTTTGAGACATTCCCAGAAATTCATGAGACCACCTCGTCCTTGATGATCATGCCGTCCTTGAACGTCAAGATCCGTTTGACGTATTTTTTCGTCTCGGGCTCGTGGCTCACGATGGCGACTGTTTTCCCCGCTTTGTTGAGCTTCACGAAAAGCTCCATGATCTCGTTTTTTGAGACGGAGTCGAGGTTGCCGGTGGGCTCGTCGGCCAGAACGATGGCCGGGTCGTTGATGAGGGCCCGTGCGATGGCGACCCGTTGCTTCTGACCGCCCGAGAGTTCGTTGGGCCGGTGGTGCAGCCGGTCTCCGAGGCCCACCTGCTCCAGCATTTCCTGCGCCTTTTTGTGGCGGGTCGGTCCGTCGCATCCGCCGTAAATCAGCGGCAATTCCACATTTTCCAGGGCCGTCAGCTTCGAGAGCAGGTTGAAAGACTGGAACACAAAGCCGATCTTCGTGTTCCGGATCCCGCAGAGTTCCTTTTCCGTCATGTTGGAGACATTTATGCCGTCCAGAATATACGTCCCCTCATACATGCGGTCCAGACAGCCGATGATATTCATCAGCGTCGACTTGCCGCTGCCGGAACTGCCCATAATGGCCGTGATCTCCCCGGCCCCGATCTCAAAATTGATGTCTTTCAGCGCGTGGAGCTTGATTTCTCCCGAGATATAATATTTGTCCAGATGCCGTATCGTGATCATCGCGACTCCCCCGCCTACATGGGCGGTCCGCCTCCGCCGGGAGGCCCTCCGACGGATCCTGCCCGGGCGGCCCCGGTTGCGCCGTTTCTGCCGCTTCGCGCGCTCCCCGTCTGCCGCAGCGTATAATTGATTTTCTCCCCGTCCCGCATGTTTTCGTTGGGGGCCACAAGGACGGCTTCGCCCAGGGAAAGCCCTTCCTTGACTTCCACGTCATCCCCTTTGCGGACGTCGGAGATGGAAACGGTCTTTTTGGTAATGACGCCGCTCTTCTGGTCTACCACATAGACGTAATAGCCGCCATCTCCTTCGAGAAGAGCCGTTTTGGGGATATTGAGCCCCTCTCCGGAATCGAGATAAATGGAGGCCGAGACCTTGAAGCCCGGCACGATATCGGCGATGGGCTCGTCGGGTTTCACTTCCACCTCGACGACGTTTTCCGAGGTGGACGTCGATGTCTTGGAAATTTTGGAGATGTCGACGACCTTCCCGGGGAAGGCCCGTTTTTTTTCGTAGACCTCGGGCCGGATCTCGATCCGCTGCCCGAGCCGGATATCGACAATGTCGTATTCGGGCACCTCGAGGATGATCTTGATCTCCGTGAGATCCGTGATCTCCATCAGGGGCTGCTCGGTGTTGACGCTGTAGTTTTCCTCGGCCGTGAGGCTTGTAATCGTGCCGCTGACGGGACTGTCAATGCGCTCGACGGTCTTTTTCAGATCCTCTTCGTATTCCTCGATATTGATTTCCGAGGTCCGGATATTTTCCTCGATTTCCAGCACGGCGTTTTTGGAGCTGCCGCCGATGGCGAGGAGGTTTTTCTCCACTTCGAGGTTCCGGCGCAGTTTGGAGAGCGTCAATTGCTCCCGCTCGATTTTCCGCACCGTATTGTTGCGTTCGTTCTCGTCAAAGGTCATGAGAAGCTGCCCTTTTTCCACATAATCCCCTTCTTTGACGAAGATTTCCTTGACTTTGAGTTTTTTGTCCACGTAGACTTTTTTCGTATCGTTTTCCACGACTTTCCCGTCTACGGAGATATAGGCCTTGCCGCGGGAATTGACGAGAGACAGGGCCTCATAGCGGACCGCGGGCGCCTTTTCTTCGGCCGTTCCGGCCTTTTTCTTCTGCCATACCCGGTATCCCGCGTATACGCCGCCCAGGACGAGCAGCAGCGCAAACAGCTTTTTTCCCATTTATTCCTCCCCTTTGACGCGCAGCTCATAGATATAACCGTAGAGGCTGTTTCTGGACTTCTCGGCCGTGATCCGGTATTCGAGGTAGTCGTTGAAGGATTCCATGACGTCAAGATATGTCGATTTGCCGTTCTGGTATTCCAGCTTCTTGATTTCGTAATTTTTCGCCTCAAGATCGGCTTTGTTTTTATTCACCAGCCAGGTATTCTCATAGCTGGCAAGATTGTAGAGGATCTTTTGCTTCTCGGCTTCATTTTCGAGGCGGGCCTGCCGGTAGCTGATGGCCTGCTGTTCAAGATCCAGTTTTTCCTGCTCGAGGTCGAGGTTGTAGTCGAGAAAACGTTTGGAAAAGGTGAGGGACACGCGGTTTTCGTCGTTTTTCGTGTCCCGGGAGAGACCCACGGTGATGTCGGGCGTTATGTCGTCATAGTTCAAATAATTGATGCTCTCTTTGGTGATTTCCTGCTGGAGCAATTGTTTTTGCAGATCGAGCTGTCCGTATCGGGCGACGAGCCCGTCGTAATTGAGCTTTTTCCCGGGGATATCGGCCAGGGCCAGCTTTCCCGTGTCGATGCCGAAAATATAGCGGAACTGCTCCCGGAGCTTCGTGAGGTTGTCTTTGAGCAAAACCGATTCCAGATTGAGATTGTTGAGATTCATCAAAAGCGTCTCGAGCTCAATTTTGGACACAGCCCCCAGGTCATAGGATTTCGTCAGTTTTTCCCGCTCCAGTTCGAGGGTCTTGACGCCGCTCTGCTTCACTCGGAGCTCCAGCTCGTTATTTTTGTATTCGACGTACAGCGAAATCAGGTTGGCCTTGATGGTCTCCATATCGATCCGGTAAGTCAGCTCGTCGACTTTTTTGCTGAGGTCCAGTTTTTTGAGCTCGCTCTTGTTTTTGCTGTAAATGAGGTCTTTGAGGCTCTTTTCGACGCCGATCGTCGCATAGTCGTCGTTGTCGTAGTCCTTGGTCCCCTCGATGTAAATGGGGCCCCACTGGGCGCGGCCCGTGGTCTGCCAGGCGTCCTCCAGCCTGCTGTACTGGCTTGAGGCCGTGGTCTGGACGCCGTTCCAGTCCCCGAGCTTGTAGTATTTTTCCTTGTCCCGGTTGAGCTCCCTTTGCTTTTGCCAGAGGTCGATCCGATAGGAGGAACGGGATACCATATCGAGCATGTTGTCGAGGGTCATGGTCTTTCCCTGGAGCGTCGCCGCCAAGAGGAAAACCGACATAAGAATTTTTTTCATAGAATACCGCCGTTATTCGGAATGGATTTCGAAAAGCCTGTTTTTTCTTTCGCCCGCTATTATCTCATGATACTGTGTCCCAATCATGGCAGGACGCTTATATTTCCTCCGCGAGGGAAGAAAAGCCGCCGCCCGGATCGCAAGTTTCGTCGCCGATGACCAAATGGCCGCCTGTCCCGGGGGATTCCCTCAAAACGCGCAACATGTCCCCATCGGGGTCGAGCCACAGGGTAAAATCCGCCTTTTCGGGGGGAGAGGCCGCCACGTGAAGCGCCGCCGCCACATCGGGGGAAACGGGTCCCTTCGTCACAAGGACGGCTGTTTTTCCGCTATTCTGAAAATAAAAGCCCAGGGTTTTGAGGATCGTCCGGATGCCCGCGCCTTGGCGTCTCTGCAGAAAGACGTTTTTCTTTTCGAAAAATACGGCACGGAACACGCTTTTCTGGATCGGATTGTATTCGGCTTCCCCGATCAGGAATTCCTTGATTTCCCGGAAGAGCTGCGCCTCTTTGAGGGCCAGGGACTCGAAGCGCCAGTCGGGCTCGATCAAGAGATGGATCCGGTAGTGCTCGGCCATGGTCGCGGTTTCTTTGTGGGAAACGAGAAAATTGCGGCGCTTGCGTTGCCTCAAGCTGGTCAGGATCCCCGCCGTGGCCGGATCCAGCATATCGACGATCATCTTGTTTTGCCGGACCGCGACGCCCTTTTCCGAAAATTCCAGCGACCAGTTGTCGGATCCCGTTTCTTTTTTCGTGTATACGACGGCCTCCATGGGAAAACGCTGGGTCTCCGGAGCGGCCGCTTCCGCGCGATCGCCGCTTTTTTCTTCCGAAAAACGCATATCTTCTATGTGGCATTTCACCTGAAAGCGCCCGAGCCATGTCTCCAACCGCAAGCGGAAGGCCGCGTCTACAAGGGCTTGGGGCTGTTTTTGCAATTCTTCGTAGCAGGCGGCGCTTTGAAACCAGACGCAATTTTTCGCTTCGTAACCGTCATTGAGCAAATCGGTCATCAGATGGTTTTTGTCCTTGCCGATGAGCCGCATCCGTTCCCGTTTGCAGCCCAACGCCGCGAATACCGGCGTAGGGTTCCCCTGCCCGTAGGGTTCGAGACGGCTCAGTTTTTGGTAAAAATCATAGTTCAGCTTGGAAAGGGGAAGGCGTCGCTCGATTTTGACCGGCTGCTTCAGGTCCTCATCGGTCAGCCGCTCTCCGGCGTAGGCGATCAATTTTTCCGTCAATTCCGGCAATTTTTCAAGGCTCACGGTAAATCCCGCCGCCATGGCGTGACCGCCGAATTTCTCGAAATATTCCCGGTGGGCGACGAGGGCCGCCGTAATGTCAAACCCTTCTATACTGCGGCAGGAAGCCGTGGCTATCCCCTCTTGGGGCTTGATCTCGTAGATGATCACGGGCCGATACCAGCGCTCGAGGACCTTGCTCGCCACGATGCCGATGACGCCGTGGTGGAAGCCCTCGCCGCCGGCGATCAGGATCTTGTGCCGGTCCGCTTTCTCCCGGGTGATTTTCGCGACGACAGTCCGGAAAATCTCCTCCTGGATCCGCTTGCGCTCTTTGTTGTTCTCGATCAACGAGGAAATGATGTCCATGAGTTTTTTCCGATCTTCGGAAATAAAGAGCTCCACGGCCTTTTTGGCGTCTTCGAGACGCCCGGCGGCGTTAAACAGGGGGCCGATCACAAAACCCACGTCAAAAGGCGTGTACGTTCTCGTTTCCCAGTCAGGCCACAACTGCGAGAGCAGCATTTTGAATCCCGCGGAGCGGCTTTGCGGGAGCTGCCGCAGGCCGGTTTTCGTGATGATCCGATTGTCTCCGGTCAGCGGCACGATGTCGGCCACGGTCCCCACGGCGGCCATATCGATATAATCGAGGGCCTCATCTTTGCGTCCCAGCGCCCCATAGAGCGCCCGGATCAGCGTAAAGGCCGTTCCCACGCCTGAAAGATAGGGATAGGGCCAGCGGTTTTCGGGACGCCGAGGGTTGATGACCGCATATGCCGGAGGGAGCTCCCCCGTGATCTCATGGTGGTCCGTCAGGATCATGTCCATGCCCAGTTCCCGGCAGCGTTGGGCCTCGTTGACCGAGGTAACGCCGCAATCCACGGTAATCACCAAATTTGCCCCGAGGGCCGCGATTTCTTCGATGGCCTGGGTATTGAGGCCGTAGCCCTCCTCCCGCAGCGGGATGTAATAACGGGGCGCGGCGCCCAGGCGGCGCAGGGCGAGAATCAGAAGAGACGTCGCCGTGATGCCGTCGACGTCGTAATCGCCGTAAATCCAGATGTTCTCGTTCTTTTCAAGGGCCTGGCGCAGGCGCGTCACGGCCTTTTCCATGTCTTCGAAAAGAAGCGGGTCCGGCAGGTCGGCGGCCGTCCCTTCAAGGAAACGAGCGACATCTTCTGTCCTTCGTATATTCCGGTGGTAGAGTATTGCGGCCACATCGGGGTCCAGGTCCCCGTATACGGCGGGATCCAGATCCTCAACGGGCGGATTGATGATCCATTTGGTATTTTTCATTGCTGTTTTCCTTTATGCGCGAAATGGGTTTTATTTCTTTATTCCTCCGGGGCGAAGCGATACAGGCCCACGTCTCCCTTTTCCACATAACCCACGCCCGCGTAGGGAATGTGCATGCCGGCGATCCGATAGTTCTTTTCGGCGGCAAGGTCGAGAATTCGTTTTCTTGAGACTGCGGCCTCCGCGGGATCGAGGTCGTAGCGGACTGAGAGCGCCGGATCCGCGAATTGGACGGGCGTCACATGGACGATGTCCCCGACGATGAGAACCTGATCCTGGATTTCGGGCCCGAATTTCAGCAGAAATACCGTGTGACCCGGCGTATGGCCCTTGGCCTCCATAGTCGTCACGTAGCCCGTAATGCCTTGATCCCAGGCAAAGGTCTCAAGACGACTGTCATAGGCGGCCTTGACGGCTTTGGCGAGGTCGGCGTTGCCCTTGTTGGCGGGTTCGTCGGACAGCCAGAACGCCAGCTCCTTTTCATGGACATAGAGCATGGCTTTTTCAAAATACGCTTTCCCGTCGGCGGTCAAAAGCCCCCCGATGTGGTCGCCGTGCATGTGGGTGAGAAAAATCCGGCGCACGAGTTTCGGGTCTATGCCCGCCATTTTCAGGGACTCATGCAGGGAACCGTTGGCGCCCAGACCCGCGTCGAAAAGCATAGTCCCCTGCGGCGTCTTGATGGCGAAGCCGTTGATGGCGCCGGGCGTTTCGTCTCCGGGCAGGATTTTCTTGACGATTTCGGCGTCAGGGTTCAGCAGTACGCTTTTCGCCTGAGTCCTTTTGGCGTCGGAAAGGCTGATCAATTCAGAATTACCGATGGTCCGGGACTTGAAGTCCCCCGCAAGCGCGGACGCGGCGGATGCCAGAAATACCAAACCAACTGCGAGTGCTTTTTTCATAATTCCCCCTTGGGTCATATAAGTTTATCGTTTATTTCATCAGGATAATCTTACTTCATTATACAAGAATTTTTACCGCGAAGCAAGCACTTTCGCAGAGATTCCCCGGGGAATTCAAAAACCGGCGCGATTGCTCACGCCGGCCTCAAATTTTCGAAATTTATTGCTGCCCTTTGACGCCCGCCGCCCGGGTCTTCAGATCCTCGAGATCCGATTTCAGCGCGTCGACCTTTTCCTGTTCCTTCGTCGCGGCCTGGGCCTTTTTGTCATCGCCCGAGAACTTGTTCTCAACTTTTTTCAGGGTCTTGGCGATAAAGGGTTCCTTTTCCTGCTTCTTGGGCCGCGCGGCGTAAATGGCCTTGAGCTCGGCCTGATAGGCGGCCTGGGCCGAGGGCGAAGCCGGTTTCACGGCATATTTGCGCAGATTGGGGAAATTCTTGTCCAGCGTCTTGTTCCATTCGTCGACTTTGGCCTTGTGCAGGGACAGATAGCCGTCGGCGTTGGAGCTGAAGCGGATTTCCTTGATGATGTCGCCGTATTCGAGCTTGCGGATGATCTCGCTGTCCTGCTCTCCTTCGGTCTCGCCGAATACCGTATGGCGGCCGTTGAGCCAGTCGGCGGGGGCGAGGGTCACGAAATACTGCGATCCGCCCGTATTGGGTCCCGCGTTTGCCATGGCCAGCATACCGGGCTGGAAGAAATCAAGCCAGTTCACGATCTCGTCGGGGATGCTGTAGCCGGGTCCGCCCTTTCCGGTGCCGGTGGGGTCTCCCGCCTGGAACACGAAGCCGTCAATGGCCCGGTGGATCCTGTTGTTGTTGTAAAACCCGCGTTTGGCCAGGTTGATGAAATTGGCCACCGTAATCGGCGCCGCTTCGGGATAGAGATAAAAACTTACCTCTCCCTGGGTTGTCACAAACGTACAGCGTATGTCGTTATAGCGGAGCGACTGCTTTTTCGGCTTGCCGAAGGCTACGGCGCCGAATACGAAGAGAAGCAGTATGGTCAATTTGAATATTCTTTTCATGTTTTTGGTCCTCCTGACAATCATGGTCTTGGTAAAGTGGAATCTCTTCCCTGTGCTCTACCCGAATTATATCATGTTTTTCCTTTTGACACAACTATAATTCTTGTCTTTTGGGGATTTTATTTCTGATTTGCCTCGCTCTCCTTTTTTGCCGCTCTCTTTGCTCTTTCTATCATAAAAAGAACATCTGCGTTCTGATTGATGCAATCCACCTTGATTTCAGGGTATTCTCTCCGGAAAATGCGAAAAACTTCATCCGCAAAGCCCTGCCCAATCATTTTTACGTCTTTAAAATCCAACACAACTTCCTGAAAGTCTTCAATTCTGCGTAAAATTCTCCTGGCTTGCGACCTTGCCATCAAGACGTCCTCATATTCCTGGGCAAGTCGGATGATGATTTCCGTTTTGCTAAAATCATAGCTTTCTTCGTCAGTGAATTTGTCAAAGATTTCTTTTATGGGAACAGTCGTGTTTTTCTTTATGGCAAAATAAATTACGCTGCCTTGCACGACTGAGTCAATCAAAGGGTATTCTTCGATTGCTCCAGAAGTTTCACTCAGAATGGCTTTTTCGGAACCGGAATAAATGATAAACAAATCGGATGCCTTGGAACTGAAAAAGATCCCCTCACCGGAATGCCTGTGAGGCGAAGAAGTCAGTTTACCTTTTTTTAGCTCAAATACCACCTCGCCTGCGTTGGCAAGACAATGATCTTTGATAATTTTGTTGAAAATACCGACCCCGTCATCTGCAATAAAAATATTGATACAAAAATAATCTTCGAAATAGCTTATGTCAAGACGGTTCCCGCCGGAATGCTCTATGGCGTTATTGACCATTTCAGAAAAAATGTATAAGATTTTTTGTTTGACTAAATCCGTTTGTTCTGACAGCAAGGGGAGGATCGCATTTTTATAGATGGCGTCTTCAGACAAGGCGTTCAGATTTTGATACGAAAAATGGACATTTTTGAGATCTTTCAGCGCATATTGCTTATTTGTTTTTTGCTTCCCGGCAATAATGAATCCATCGTTTTCCAATTCTATAAGATACGTTCGGATTGTCTGACGGCTGATGCCAAATTCCGCTTCAGCTTCAATATACGGCGAACGCTTGTGGTAGATTGCGCTCAGCAAAAATGCTTTGATTTCTGATTTCATTTTTCGTGATATGCTCATATTGGCCTCCTTTTCTGTATTTTAGCAGATCCAGGCGGTATTGTAAAGATAAAAATATTTATTTTTACTTGTTCCCCACGCCCCCCTCAATTGATAAAGTGCTTCTGCAGCTTTTTCGTCGAAAGGGTCAGGACCACGGAGATCCCGATCAGGAGCACCGACAGCGAATTGATGGCCGGATTGACGCCCAGGCGCACCATGGAAAATATCCTGAGCGGCAACGTCGACGAGCCCGGTCCCGAGACAAAAAATGTCGTCACAAAATCATCGAAGGAGAGCGTCACGGAAATGAGAAAACCCGACACGATCCCGGGTAGGAGCGCCGGAATCACCACTTTCCCAAGGGTCTGAAGCTCCGAAGCCCCGAGGTCGTAGGCGGCCTCGATAATCGAGTAATCGAATTCATCCATCCGCGACATAATCAAAAACAGCACATAGGGAATGTTGAAGGTCGTATGGGCAATGAAGATCGTCGTGAGCCCGAGGCTGAAACGGATCGTGGCGAACATGATCAAGAGCGAGACGCCAAGGATGATTTCCGGGATCATCAGCGGCACATAGGACATGACCCGGATCAGTTTTTTTCCTGGGAAATCGTGCCACTGGATGGCGATAGCCCCTAAAGTCCCGATGGTCGTCGAGATCAAAGCCGAGGTCGCCGCGATCACGACGCTCCAGCGAAAGGACGTCCAGATCTCGGCGGAATAGACAAAGAGCTCCCGGTACCATTTGAGGGAGAATCCGCTCCAGACCATGGCCCGGCCTTCATTGAAGGAATAGACCACGAGACAGACCAGCGGCAGATAGAAAAAGAGCATGGTCAGGATAAATAGGATTAAAGATGTCCGTCTTTTATTCATCGACCGTCGCCTCCGCCTCCGCCGCGCTCTTCCGCGAAATTCGCATAAAAAGATAGATCGTAATGCCCGTGACGACAATAAGGCCGCCGGAAATGACCGAGGCCAGGGGCCAGTTGCGGGTCGTCAGCAGATGCTGCGCGATGAGGTTCCCCAGCATGATGCTCTGCGTTCCTCCGACGAGCCTCGGGACCGCGTAGGATCCGAGACTGGGAATAAAAGTAAACAAGACGGCCGTAATGACGCCGGCCTTGATATTCGGCAAAAAAACCTTGAAAAAAGCCTGTCCGTTGGTCATGCCGAGATCCCGGGCCGCCTCGATCAACGTAAAGTCAAATTTTTCGATTACCGCGTAGAGCGGCAGGATCGCGAAGGGGAGGTCCGTATAAACGGATATCACAATGACGGCCGCCATGTTGTACAACAGTTGCAAGGGCTCTTTGATGAGCCCGCTTTTGAGGAGAAGACTGTTGACGAGGCCGTTATTCCCGAGGATGGCCACCCAGGAATAAATCCGGATCAAAAAATTTGTCCAGAAGGGAATGATAATGAGAAAAAGAAATTCCTGCTTGTGATTGCTCCGGGCGATGAAATAGGCCGAGGGAATCGCGAGAACCACGGTAAAAAACGTGATGAAAATGGAAATCAGAATCGTCCGGCCCAGCACAATCAAAAAAACGTGGTCCTTGAAGACCGAGAAGGCCTGCAGGGAAAATTCCAGCTCCACGCCGCCGTAGAGTCCCTTTTTCAAAAACGCGTACACCAGGACGACGGCCATGGGGATCATAAAAAAGATCACAAGCCAAACCGTCAGCGGCAGCGCGTAAAATATCCCGTATTTATCTTTATTCACGGCCCGTCACCTCCACAAGGAAGCCATCGTCGGCGTCCCAGTAGACCCAGGCTTCTTCGTCCCACCATACGACGTCTTCGTCTTCCTCGTCAAAATAAATGGCGTGCTGCTTGAAGATCTTGAAGGGCATTTCCTTGTCCCCTTCCATCCAGACGAAGTATTTGCTCTGAAAGCCTGAGTAAATGACCTCGTGGACGAAGGCCCGGGCCACGTTGAGGATCTTGTCGGTCTGCGGGGGACTCATCTTGGAAAGTTTCAATTTTTCAGGCCGGATCGACACCCGGACCCGATCCCCCACCCGGACGGGCTTGTCCATTTCTATGGTGATCTCGCCGAGGGTCTTGTTCTTGAGCCGGGCAAAGCGTTCGTCAATGAGGGACACAATTTCCCCCTCAAAGAAATTGTTCTCACCCAAAAAGTCCGCAACGAACGAATCCGAGGGCGCTTCATAGACTTCGGCAGGCGTCCCCACCTGGAGGACGTTTCCCTCGTTCATGACCGCGATCCGGTCGGAAATCGAAAGGGCCTCCTGCTGGTCGTGAGTGATGAAGATAAACGTGATCCCCACTTCGTCATGAATATTGTCGATTTCGATCAGGAGATTCTGCCTGAGCTTGGCGTCCAGGGCCGAGAGCGGCTCGTCCAGCAGCAGGACCCCGGGTTTGTTGATCAGGGCCCGGGCGATGGCGACCCGCTGTTGCTGCCCGCCAGAGAGCTGGTTGGGCTTTTTGTTCACATGCTCGTTGAGGCCGACGAGATCGATGTATTTTCTCACTTCCTCATCGATTTCCCTGCGGCCGAGCTTCTTGATCCGCAGGGCGAAAGCGATGTTTTCATAGACCGTCAGGTGTGGAAACAACGCGTATTTTTGAAAGATCGTATTGACATTGCGCCGGTTGGGCGGCAAACCCAGGATGTTTTCGTTCCCGAGGTAGATGGCCCCCGAGTCGGGCGTGATAAAACCGGCGATCATCCGCAAAAGCGTCGTCTTCCCACAGCCCGAAGGGCCCAAAATCGTAAAAAATTCCCCGTCCTCAATCGTCAGGTTGATGTCGTTCAAAACCTTTACCCCGTCAAAACTCTTGTTCACATGCTCGATTCTGATGTCGTTTTTTCCCAATTTATCCCCTTTACCTCCTCTGTTGCACGTTTCATAAGATGTGATACTGACTTATTATACCATATTTTCCCGTGTTTTTACAGGGAAAAGATGTTGAGACGGGATATTTCAAAAAAATCCGCTTTTGCCATTGAATAATCCCGGAAAATGTTGTATTATTGTAGCAGAAATTTGAAATCTTTTTTTGTTGTCCCTGTGATGAAGAGAAAAGTAAAAAACGGAGGTCCCTATGAAAAAGTATTTCCTGCTGTTGATGCTGATCCTGCTGCTGGCATGCGGAAAAAAAGAGCAGGCGCCCCAAAGCGATACGCCGCCGGCGACAGCCGCCGTACAGACCGTGACGTCCGAAGCCCCCAAGACCGAAGCCGCGACGACCGCCGATGAAAAGAAAGAAGAACCGAAAGCGGAAACGACGGCGGAAAAGCCTGCCGAGCCCCGGGTCTCGGAAGCGCCCGCCATTGCGGCAAATCAGGATAAACCGGCCGAAGCCGCGACGACCGCCGTTGCCGCCGAGCCCGCGCCCAGCCCCAAGGGCGAAGACACCACCCCGCGGGTGGCTTTTATCGGCGGAGACCGGTCCGGAGACGGGGCCTCCGTGGAGATTGTCCTCACGAAGCCTGTCAAAGACGGCTTTGACCCCTCCGCCTACGTCCGGGTCGTGGACGCCGTCGACGGGACCGCGCTTACGGTCAAGACCGCCGTCTTCAAGGATACGATCAAGCTCATGGGCGGTTTTGAAACGGACAGAGAATATACGGTCACGGTCCTTGCCGGAATTCCCGCGGCCGATGAGACGAAGCTGAGCGCGGACGTTACGGAAAACGTAAAATTTTCCGAACGGGAACCGCGGATCGCCTTTTTGAATGAAGGGATTCTGCTGCCCTCCACGGCGGACCGCTCGATTATCCTCCGGACCATGAACGTCACCAAGGTCGACGTCAAAGTCTGGAAAGTCTTTGAGAACAATTTTACGCAGTATCTGCACAATTTCCATTTCAAGAGCAACGGCATGAACGGCTACGGCAACAATCTGCTCGCGGATTACAACCTCGCGCAGGTGGCCGAGGAAATCGCCGTCAAGAGCTTTACGATCAACAATAACAAAAACAAGTGGGTGCAGAGCGCCCTTGATCTGCGCGGTATCATCGACGGCAAGGGACTGTATCTCTTGAGCGTCTCCTTTCCCCGGGACGGCGTCAGCTATGAGTTTCCCGAGGATTTGCCCGAATGGCGGCGGGACAGCTTCTTTTACCGGGGGGTCGTCAGCAAGGCCATTCTTTTGACCGACGTGGCCCTGATCGCGCAAAAGGACGGCGGCGGCAAAATTTTCGTGAGCGCCATGGACATCGTGAAAAACGAGCCCGCGCCGGGCGCCAAAATCAGTCTCGTCAGCGCCACGAACCAACTCCTGGGGGAAAAACTCTCCGACGGGGACGGCAACGTCGTCTTTACCGACAACACGAAAAACGCCTTCTATGTGGTCGCCGAATATGACGACAAAAAATCCCTGCTGAAGCTAAACGATCCGCTCTCCATGGACGGCTTCAAGGTCGGGGGCCAGACGGCGACCGAAGGACTCAAGGCCTTCGTCTATACGGAGCGGGGCGTTTACCGGCCCGGCGATCCCATTCACATCGGCATTGTCGCCCGGAATGAGAAAAGCGTTCTCCCCGACGACCATCCGGTCAAAGTGACGGTCTACACGCCCACAGGCGCCAAATATATCGAAGACGCCGTGATTCCCTCGGGCAAAAACGGCTTCTATACCTGGGAATTTTCGACGAAGACCTCGGACAATACGGGCATCTGGAAACTGGTCGCCACGATCGGCAGCCATACGGTCACCAAGGAAATCATGGTCGAGACCGTCGTGCCCAACAAAATCCAGAATACGCTGACGGCGCCTGAATCCATTACCGGCGACGCGAAGCTCCTCGACTGGAGCATAGATTCCAAATACCTCTTCGGCTCTCCCGCGGCGGGACTTGTCGCCGAAGGAGACATCATCATCACCGAAGCGCCGGCGGATTTTGAAAACTATAAAAACTACGCCTTTTCCGCGCCGGGAACTTATTTTTACGCCACCTATGACAACTTTACGGGATTCCTTGACGAAAACGGACACGTCGATATTCAGACGAACCTCGAAAATATCCAGTACCGCTCCCTCAACGTCCACGTACAGCTGGTGGCGCGGGTTCTGGAAGAAAGCGGACGGCCCGTCCGGACGCAAAAAGTCGTCCTGGTGAAAAAATTTGACTCCTATGTGGGCATAGAGCGGAACAACCGCTATCTGGGCAATAACGCCCCCGTCAACATCAAAGTCATCACGCCTGCGACCGACGGGGAAAAACTCGTCGCGGGCCGCAATTTAGAATATCGCGTTTACTACAACCGCTATTCCTGGTGGTGGGATTACAGCAACTTTGACGACTTCATCCGGAGCATCAAGGACGACAAGGAGACGGAACTCGTGGAGACAAAGGACTTCACCTCCACGGAAGATCCCTACGTGATCGGCTTCGTTCCCGAATATGAAGGCGAATACTATGTGGAAGTCACGGATCTCGATTCCAATCAGGTCACAGGGACGTCCTTCTACGCCTCCGACTGGACGGATCCCGCCAACGTCGTCAAGCTGGACGGGCTCCGGATCTCGACGGACAAGGCCAAATACCGCTCCGGGGAAAAGGCCGTCGTGACCTTCGAGGGGACAAAGGGCGCGAAGGCCCTCGTCGCCATTGAACAAAACGGAAAGATCGTCAAGCGCTTCCTCAAATCCATCGGCGAGGGCGCGGTCAAAGAAGAGATCGACCTCGAAAAATCCATGGCCCCCAATATCTATGTACATGTGTCCCTCCTGCAGGATTACGCGCGGAAAAACGACCGCTCCCTGCGGCTCTACGGGACAGTCCCGGTCCTCATCGAGGATGAGGACACAAAGCTCAACCTCTCCCTTGAGGCCCCCGATTCCGTGCGGCCCAACGAGACCTTTACCGTAAAAATCACCAACGACAAAAACAAAAAAGCCGAATACACCGTCGCCGTGGTGGACGAAGGGCTTCTGGATCTGACGGCTTTCCAGACCCCGGATCCCTGGACCTTCTTCTATCAGAAAACAGCGTCTCTGCTGCGCCAATACGACAACTACGGCAGCATCATGGACAGACCCTGGGGCGACATTCACCAGATCCTCAAGGTGGGCGGCGAAGTCATGGCCATGGCGGAAGCTTCAAGGGCGCGAAAGGCGGACCTCGGCTTTGAGGATGAAAACCGCTTCAAGCCCGTAGCCCTGTGGCAGGGCGTCCTTAGTACAAATGAAAAGGGCGAGGGTGAGGTCGCCTTCACGATGCCAAACTACATGGGCTCCGTCCGGATCATGGTCGTCGCGGCCCAGGGGGCTTCCTACGGCAGCGCCGAAAAGACCATGACCGTCAAGGCCCCCGTGGTCGTGCTGGAATCTCTCCCGCGGACGCTCAAGGTCGGCGACGAATTTATCTTCCCGGTCAAGGTCTTCGCCCTCGAGGAGAATATCGGCGACATCGAAGTTTATTATTCCTTTAACGGCAAGCGCCAGAGCCAGACCGTCAATCTCGAAAAGGGCAAAGACACGACGGTATTCTTCCGGGAGAAAATCGATCCCCGGGCGGGCCTGAATCAGGTCGCCATCGGCGTCAAAAGCGCCGCCTATGACCACGAGGAGACCGTGGGCATGGCCGTCAACTCCAACGCGCTTCCGATCTATGAGAGTCAATATGTGGTGACGACGGACAACACTCCGGCCGCTTTCAGCCAGAAACACGACTATGTGGGCAATACGGTCGCGAGCTACGTGACGATCTCCAATACGCCGATCCTCGGCATCGATCAGCGGCTCCGCTGGCTGATCCAGTATCCCTACGGCTGCGTGGAACAGACGACGTCCGCCGCCATGCCGCAGCTTTTCATTGACCGGCTCATGACCCCGGGCGCCTGGGACAAAAAAGAGGTCCTCAAAAACATCAACGCGGGCGTCAACCGGCTCTGCACGCAGTTCCAGCGCTCTGACGGCGGCTTTTCCTACTGGCCCGGCGAAAGTTCCGTCGACGACTGGGGAACGGCCTGGGCGGCCACGTTCCTGATCAACGCGCGGAAAATGGGTTATTATGTGCCCGAAAATTCCTGGAACCGGCTGATCAAATACCTGACGCGGCAAGTCCGCGAGCGGAAAGGCGGCCGTTACGCCTCCACAGACAGAACTTCGGCAAATTACTATTTGCAGACGCGGACCTTTACGCTCTATCTGCTGGCGCTGGCAGGAAATCCGCTCCTCAGTGAAATGAACTACACCTGGGCCAATGAAACGGCTGATTTGAGCCCATTCGCCAAGCTCTATCTCGCCGCGGCCTACAAGCTCGCCGGCGAAGACAATACGGCAAAGGAAATCTTCGCCAAATCCGAAATCAAAGAGACGCTGGCCAAAACGGACCGATCGACGGACCATTACCGCTACACCTACGGCTCCAACCTCTGCGACATGGGCGTTTATCTCCATCTCTACCACACGATACACGGCGAGGTGGATCAGAATATGCTCGATGACGTCTTGGGCTTACTGAGATCAGGCGCCTGGTACAACACCCAGGGCACGGCCTGGGCGCTTTTGGCCCTGTCCGACATCACCGCCAACAACAGCGACAAAGCCCTCAAGGGCACGATCACCATGGACGGCGTCGCGACTTCCTACGAAGGGAACGGACAGACCCGGGTCACGATCCCCGAAACGATCCGGGAGATCGTCGTGACCCCCGAAGCCCGAGGCAACAGTTTCATCAGCTACTACTGGGAAGGGACGCCCCTCAACGAGGAGACCGCCAACATCGTCAAGGGCTTTACGCTGGAGCGTAAGTACTACGACAAAGACGGAAATCCTTTCAATCCGCGGGAAGCGGAGTCCGGAAAAACCTTCTGGCTCGAGATCCTCGTCAACAGCGACAGCAACAACCGCTATCTCGTCGTGGACAACGTGGCCCTGACACAGATCCTGCCCACGGGCTGGGAGATCGAAAACACGCGACTGACCGGGGAGCCATACCCCGAGTGGATCCGAAACAAATTGAGCGGCGTCGAAGACTACGCGCGCTATACGGATATCCGCGACGACAGGATCATCTGGTTCTTCGACTATGATACCTATCGCTACGGCAACAACGGCGTCTACCGCTTCTTCGTCAAGATCAACGCCGTGACCCGGGGCGTCTTCGACTTCCCCGGCACAAAACTGGAAGCCATGTATGACAACAACTACCGCTCCTACCTCAACGGCTACCCCGTCCGGGTCGTAGACAAAAACATCCCCTTGGATGAAAAAAATCCGGACAGCAACACACCACTATGAATACAGGATAAACAACGATTACAGGAGTTGAAAACGTGATTGACAATGAAACCCTGATTTGATGAATCATGGTTTCACGTCAATCACATAAATCATAGTCACAGGAGGAATATCGCATGGGATTAATCAGAGCGGCAATAGGGGCAGCCGGCGGCACGCTGGCCGATCAGTGGAAAGAGTTTTTCTACTGTGAATCCATCAGCAAGGATGTCCTTGTCACAAAAGGGGTAAAGCGGATCAGCGGGCGTTCGTCCAACACAAAGGGCAACGACAACATCATTTCCAGCGGCAGCGGCATCGCCGTGGCCGACGGGCAGTGCATGATCATCGTCGAGCAGGGAAAAGTCGTCGAAGTCTGCGCGGAGCCCGGGGAATTCACGTTCAACGCGTCTACGGAACCCAGCATCTTCGCGGGCGGTCTCAACATGACCAGCATCAAAAACACCTTCGCTACCATCGGGAAGCGCTTCGCCTACGGCGGAGACCCCGGCAAGGATCAACGGGTGTACTATTTCAACACGAAAGAAATCCTCGACAACAAATTCGGGACCGCGACGCCGATCCCCTTCCGGGTCGTGGACGCCAAGATCGGTCTCGACATCGACGTCTCCGTCCGCTGTAACGGCATATTCACATTCAAAATCGTGGATCCGCTGCTGTTTTACACCAACGTCAGCGGAAATGTGCAAAATGAGTACGTGAAAGAAGAGATTGCCGACACGCTGAAATCCGATATTCTGACGTATCTGGCGCCGGCGTTTTCCGCCATTTCCGATATGGGCATCCGGCCGAACCAACTGGCCGCTCAAAATATCGCGATCCGCGACGTTCTGAAGCAGCAGCTCTCCCCCGAATGGGCGGACCGGCGGGGTCTGGAAATCGTCAACATTTCCTTCAACTCCGTGACGATCCCCAAAGAAGACGAAGAGCTGATCAAACAGGCCCAGCGGGCGGCCATGCTCCAGAATCCCAACTACGCGGCGGCAACGATCGCCGCGGCTCAGAGCGACGCCATGCGGGCGGCCGCGTCCAATCCCAACGGGTCCATGGGGGCCTTTGTGGGCATGGGCATGGCCCAGGGCGTGGGCGGTATGAACGCCGGAGAATTATTTAAAATGGGCGCGGCGCAAAACGCGGCGTCTCAAGGCGGCGCGGGGGCGCAAGGGTCGGCGGCCGCAACCGCCGGATGGACCTGTCCCGCCTGCGGCGCCACGGGCAATACCGGAAAATTCTGCATGAATTGCGGAAAGCCCAAACCGGCCCCCGCCGAAGGCTGGGCCTGTCCCAAGTGCGGAACCGTCAACGAAGGCAATTTCTGCGTCAATTGCGGCGAAAAGCGGCCCGCCGGCGCGCCTTTGTACAAGTGCGACAAATGCGGCTGGACGCCCCCCGATCCCAAGAACCCGCCCAAATTCTGCCCCGAATGCGGAGATGTGTTCGACGACAGCGACAAGACAAACGGTTAAGAATCCCGATACAGAGGTGATGTCATGGGCTCTTTGATGGAATTCAAATGCCCGAACTGCGACGCGTCCATTCATTTCGACAGCGGCGCGCAGAAAATGAAATGCCCCTACTGCGGGACGGAACTCGATATCGCTTCGCTCAAAGCCCTGGACGACGTGCTGAAACAGGAAAAGCCCGGGGAGGAAAACTGGGAGAAGGAAGCGGGTTCCGACTGGCAGCCCGGGGAAAAGGAAGGGATGGTTGTCTATTCCTGCAAGTCCTGCGGCGGGGAAATCCTCGTCGACAAAAACACGGCGGCCACGTCCTGCCCATTCTGCGGCAACACGGTCATCATGCCGCGGGAACTGGCGGGAGAATTGCGCCCCGACTGGGTCATTCCC
Source organism: Fusobacteriaceae bacterium (assembly GCA_031272775.1). Lineage (NCBI taxonomy): Bacteria > Fusobacteriati > Fusobacteriota > Fusobacteriia > Fusobacteriales > Fusobacteriaceae > Fusobacteriaceae bacterium. Next base: position 30,072 of record JAISTB010000031.1, read on the forward strand.
TTCAAGTACGACAAAAACGGCGCCAAGGAGGCCCTGCGTCGGCATATGGCGGGGAAAAAGCTTCTCCCCAAGGTCTTCAAGGACGAGAACCACATCGACGAGATCAAGGGGATCTATGTGCCCTTCTGGCTCTTCGACTGCACGGCCGACGCCCATATCCGCTATCAGGGCGTGACCTATAAGCGCTACGCCTCCGGCGGGTACAATGTTACGGAACGGCAGGTCTACGCCATCACCCGGGAGGGAACCCTCGATTTTCAAAACGTCCCCGTGGACGGGTCCAGTCAGATGCCCGACGAACTCATGGAATCCATCGAGCCCTTCGACTTCGGGGCCGCGGTGGACTTTCAGGCGGCCTATCTGGCGGGCTATCTCGCCAACCGCTATGACGAGGACGCCGAGACCGGCAAGGCCAAGGTCAACAAACGCATCGTGGCCAGTACGACCGCTTCCTTTGACGCGTCGGTCACGGGATTTGCCGAGGTCACGACGCAAAACCGGACCATCAACCTCATCCACGGCAGCGTCCGCTACGCGCTGCTGCCGGTCTGGATGCTCAACACGACCTGGCGGGGCCGGCGTTATACCTTCGTCATGAACGGTCAGAGCGGAAAATTCGCCGGAGATCTGCCGGTCGATACGGGCGCCTACTGGCGCTGGTTCGGAACGCTCTTCGGCGTCATTGCCGTCGCCGCCTTCGCGGCGGCGAAATTATTCCTGTAGGAGGCGGAGCAAATGCGAAAACTCAAGATGTGCAAAAAATGTCTTCTTCTCGCGCTGCTGACGCTGCTCTGGACGCTGTGTCTCACGGCCGCCTTACCCAAGGTCGTCGACGAGGCCGGTCTCCTGAGTTCGCAGGAAGAGCAGCAGCTGGCGCAAATGATAGACAAAGTGATAACAAAGTACAATAAATGTGATGTCGTCGTGGTCACCGTCAACAATCTGGGCGGCAAGTCGGCCATGGCCTTTGCCGACGACTGGTTTGACTACAAGGGCTACGGCGTGGGGCCGGACAAAAGCGGCGTCCTTTTCCTCGTCAGCATGGCTGAAAGAGAGTTCTGGATGTCCACGACGGGCTACGGCATCAAGGCCTTCACGGATTGGGGCATCGATCAGATCACGGAAAAAATGGTCCCCGACCTCAGCAAGGGCAACTATTATCGGGCCTTTTCGACCTACGTCTCCGAGTGCGACCGCTATCTCGCGGCGGCGGCCAAAGGAAAGCCCGTCGACAAGGACAACACGTTTATGGCCGGAATCATTTCCCTCGTGGCGGGCCTTCTGGGCGCCTTCGGCGGAACGGCGGGCATGAAGAGCCAGCTCAGGTCCATCAAACGGCAAGGCGCCGCCGCCAACTATGTCCAAACCGACAGCCTGAACTTCGCGGCCAAAGACGCCATTTACCTCTTCAGCAACATCACCCGTACGCCGATCCCCAAAGCAAGCAGCGGAGGCGGAGGCAGCAGCGTCCACACGGGCTCGTCGGGAACGTCCCACGGCGGGCGCGGCGGACGGTTCTGAGAAATTCATGAAACGCAAAATAAAACTTGTTTTGTATACAATTACGACCGGCGCCCTTTTGGCGACCTGTCTCGCGGGATACGCGGTCTTCCGGATCTATACCGGCTACGACGCGGCGGCGCTCCTCGACAGGGTAGAGGCGTCCTACGGCGCGGCGCTCCTGGACCGGGACGACCGCATTCTCTCCGTCGCCCTCGGCGCCGACGAACAGTGGCGCGTCAAGAGCGAAGACCCCGTCCCCGAAAACCTGAAGACGGCCGTTTTGACCTACGAGGACAAAAATTTTTACAAACATCCGGGCATAGACGTCGCGGCCCTGCTCCGGGCCTTCAAAAACAACGTCGCGGGCAGAAGAAAAAGCGGGGCCAGCACGATCACCATGCAGGTCGCCAAGGTGCTCTCGCCCGGGAAACGGACCTACCGCAACAAAATCCGGGAAATGATCGCGGCCCTGAAGCTGGAACGAAGCCTCTCCAAGGACGAAATCCTCGCCCTCTGGCTGAATAACGCCCCCTACGGCGGAAACATCACGGGCTACGCCACGGCGTCCCGCCTGTATTTTGAAAAAAGCCCGGCGGAACTCTCCTGGGGGGAAGCGGCCCTTCTGGCGGTACTGCCCAATTCCCCGGGACTCATCAATGTGGAGAAAAACCGGGACAGACTCCTCGCCAAGAGAAACGCCCTGTTGTTGCGACTTTCGGAAAAGGGAGCGCTGCCCCGGGACCAGTACGCGCTGGCCGTCCGGGAACCGCTGCCCCGACAGATCCACCCTTTTCCCCGCCACGCGCCCCATCTCTTGCGGAGGCTTTCGGGGGAAAGCCGGGAAAAACTCCTTCGCAGTACCATCGACGGCGAACTCCAGCAAAACGTCGAGGCGGTCTGCAAGACCTACGCGGCCTTCATCAGAAATGAAGGCGTTGAAAACGTGGCGGTTCTCGTCGTAGAAAACGCGACCCGGGCCGTCCGGGCCTACGCGGGATCTCAGGACTTTCTGGATTTCGACGCTCTGGGTCAAGTGGACGGCGTCACGGCCAGACGTTCGCCTGGCTCGGTCCTGAAGCCTTTTTTATTCGCCCTCGCCATCGACGCGGGCCTGGTCGCGCCCCAATCCCTGGTCCCCGACGTGCCCCTTTATTTTTCGGGCTTCCGGCCGCAAAACGCCAACAAACTCTATAACGGCATGGTGGAAATGCGCCTTGCCCTGATCCGTTCGCTGAACATCCCCTTTGTCCATCTGCTCGAAGAATACGGATACGAGCGTTTTTATTATTTTTTGAAAAACGTGCTGGGCTTTGCCGAAAGCGACCCCGACCGCTACGGCCTGTCGCTGATCCTGGGGACAAAGGAAATCTCCATGGAAGACATGGCCGTCCTCTACTCGGGACTGGCGGACCGGGGAAAGTTCAAAAACCTGCGGTATTTGCGGAACGACGGGAATAAACCGGTCGATCCCGGCAGGCAGCTGATCACGCCGGGGGCCTGCTGGCTCACGCTGCAGACCATGAAGGCCCTCGTGCGGCCCGGTTTTGAGAATTACTACCGTTGGAAAAACCCCATTTCCTGGAAGACCGGCACGAGCTACGGCAGGCGGGACGGCTGGGCCTGCGGCGTTACGCCCGAATACACGATTATCTGCTGGGCCGGAAATTTTAGCGGAAAAAGCAGCCCCGACCTCACGGGCGTCGTCTCGGGGGGGCGACTGCTCTTCAATATTTTCAGTGAGCTGAACCTCAATTACCGCGAGTTTCCGCGGCCGCCGGACCTCGTCGCCATAACGGTCGACGCCCGCACCGGCTACCGGCCGCCCTGGCCCGGGCTTCCCGCAAAGGAGATCCTCTGGCCCCAAGGGGCCCGGGCCCTCAAGGTCTCGCCCTATTATCGCAAAATTTACGTCAACGCCCAGGGAGAGGAAATCGACTCCCGGGATCCGGAATTTACCGAGCGCCAGGAGAAAATCATCTTGAATTACCCCCTTGAGGTCGTCAACTACCTGATCCGGGAAAATATCACGGCGAGCGGCCTCCAAGATCCGGGCGCAAAAAGCGTCGACAGTCTCCGTATCCTCTATCCCGCCGAGGGAGCGACGATTCTCCTCCCGAGGGACTTTGACGGGGACAGGGAGCTCATCGTGAAAATCGCCAATATCAGAGATCAGGACGTCTACTGGTATCTTGACAATACTTTTCTCGGCGTCGACAGAGCCTATGAAAAACAATTGAGCGTCCCCAACGGCGACCATACGCTGACCGTCATGGGGGAAAACGGGGAAATCCGCAAGGTGAGATTTACCGTAAAAAGAACGGGGGACAGATGAAAACCGAATGCTACATCGCGAAAAAATATATCACGGAACGCAAGCGCCAGAGTCTGATTTCCGTCGTCGGCATCGCGCTGGGGGTAGCGGTTTTGACCGTTTCCATCGCCATCGCCAACGGCCTCAACGACAACCTGATCACGAATATCCTCTCGGTCACGAGCCACGCCTTTATCGGAAATTACGGCAGGATCGAGGATTACCGCGAGCTTGCGGCGACTATTGAGCAAATCCCCGGCGTCAAGGGGGCCGTTCCCGCCATCGAAACCCAGGGCATCGTCAAACATACGGGGCCCTACGGCCTCTACGCGGCGGGGGTCCGGATTGAGGGCTATGATCTCGGGTCCGCCGAAAAGGCCATGGACCTCAAAAAACGCATCGTCGAGGGAGAAATCCTCCCCGACAAAATCGACGGGATTCTGCTGGGCCGGGAATTGCAGAAAATCACCGGCGCAAAAACCGGCGACACGGTCACGATCATCTCTTCGGAAAACCGCGAGATCGATTTTACGCTTACCGGCATTTTCCAGAGCGGTTATTACGACTATGACGTCAACATGGTGATCCTGCCGCTCACCGCCGCCCAGTACCTCATGCAAAGCGGCGACTGCACGAACCGGATCAACATCATGCTCAAAGATCCCTACAAAGCGCCGGCAATCGCGGCGGAGGTGGCAGAGGCCACCGGAAAGAAAGTCGTGACCTGGGGGGAAGTCAACCGGAACCTCCTGCAGGCCCTGTCTCTGGAAAAAACCGTCATGATCCTCGTCTTTTCGCTGATCGTGGTGATCGCGGGCTTCGTGGTCTGGGTGACTTTGAATAACCTCGTGCGGGAAAAGATCAGGGACATCGGAATCCTCAGGGCCATGGGCTATCCGAGGGGAAGCGTCACAAAAATCTTCCTCCTGCAGGGGCTGATCTTAGGGATCGCCGGAATTGCAGCGGGTCTCGGGGTTTCCTGGGCCGTGCTCTCCTGGCTCAAACACAACAGTCTCTCCTTTGTGACCTCGGTCTATTACCTGACCAGAGTGCCCGTCGTGATTTCCGCCCGGGAAGTGCTTCTGATCGCCGCGGCAAATCTCGTCGTGATCCTTTTTTCGAGCGTCCTTCCCGCCCGGCGGGCCGGAAAGCTCAACACGGTGGAGGCGCTGCGCTATGAGTGAAATTTTGCGACTTGAACATATCCGAAAGGACTACCGGACAAAGACCGACCGCTTGCAGATCCTGCGGGATCTGGACCTCAGTGTGGAAAAGGGGGAATGCGTCGCCGTCCTTGGCCGCTCGGGCTCCGGCAAATCAACGCTTTTGAACGTCATGGGGCTTCTGGACCGGGCCGACGCCGGAAAAATCACCTTAAACGGTAAAGAAATCAGCCGCATGAAAGAAGCGGAAATCGACCGGCTCAAAAACCGCTTTATCGGCTTTGTCTTCCAGTTTCACTATCTGCTGCCGGAGTTTACGGCGCTGGAAAACGTCATGCTGCCGGCTCTCGCGGCCGGAAACGAATCCAAATCCGCAATCGCCGCCCGCGCCGGGGAGATCCTCGCCCGGATGGGGCTGGGGGAGCGCCTCCGGCACAAGCCCGCGCAGCTCTCGGGCGGGGAAAAGCAACGAGTCGCCATCGCCCGGGCCCTCATCAACAACCCGGACCTGATCCTGGCCGACGAACCCACCGGCAACCTCGACGAAGAGACCAGCGAGGGGATTTTTCACCTCTTCCGGGACATCAACCGGGAACTGGGCCGGACGCTTGTGATCGTGACCCATTCGCGGGATCTGGCCGCCCTCGCCGACAGACGCTTCAATCTCCGGAAAGGGCTGCTCGAACCCGAGCCCTGAGGCCGGAATTCGGCCATTTCGGGAATGCGCGGGTTTTTTCGTATCATTCCTATTGCTTTTTCCGATTTTTGGTGTATAATTATACTAAGCGGTACGATGTCTTGCATGGGTGAGACGGCGTATCCAACCAAAAAAAGGGGTGATGGTATGAAATTATCCATTTACGGCAAAGGACTCACGGTTACGGAAGCAATCAAAAAGTACGTGGAGACAAAAATCGGAAGGGTGGAAAAATTCCATGACGGCGTCATTTCCCTCGATGTGTACCTGAGCGCGAAAAAAGTCAAAACAGGGGATTATGTCAAGGTGGACGCCCTCGCTTACCTCGAGGGGACCACGGTCAAGTGCACGAAGGAAGACAACGACCTCTACGCGGCCATTGACGTGATCTCCGACATGTTGGAACGTCAGCTCCGGAAAAAGAAAGAAAAATCCCTCAAGGCCAATCACAACAAGGAAAAACTCACCAAACATCTGCATTATTACACGATCGCGCAGCAGTCGTCCGATGAGCGCGAGGAGATCCACGGGCCCGATGAGAAAAACGTCGTCAGCGTCCTGCTGCCGCCGAAGCCCATGGCCGTAAACGAGGCCATTTTGCAACTTGACGCGCTGGATCGCGTGTTTTACGCCTTCGTCAACGTCCGCACGGGCCGCATGAATGTCGTTTACAAGCGGAAAGACGGCGATTACGGTTATATTGAATCCTAAGAGCAATCCGGATACAGATTCCGCGGTCGGGTTTCAAGCCCGACCGCTTCTCACGTAAATCCGGCCGCCACAGGGGGGAGTCCCGCATGAGCATCGCGTTATATTTTCTGCGCGAATACATCTTATATATCAACGTCCTGTTTATCCTGATCATTATCCTGATCGAGAAGCGAAACCCGCTTTACACGCTGTTTTGGATAATGATCCTCATTCTTGCCCCCTACTTCGGTTTCGTACTCTACCTCTTTCTGGGCTTGAAATTTCAAAAGCGGCGCAGGGCCGAAAAATACTACAAATGGAAGTTTTCCCACAGCCGGGATATCATCGGCGCCGCCGATCGGGCCGACCTCAACAAATGGCGTCAGCTCATTTCCTATCTCGACATCTCGTCCAAGAGCAAACTCACGACCAGCAACGCCGTGGAGATTTTTACTTTGGGCCGGAAATTTTTCGACCGCATGAAGGCCGATATCGAAAACGCGCAAAAATCCGTTAACCTGGAATATTATCTGTTCCGTTACGACGGTCTGGGCCGGGAAATGGCCGAGCTTTTGATCCGCAAAGTCAAGTCCGGCGTCAATGTCAAGATCATTATCGACGGCGCCAGCAGCGTGGACAAGTCCATGCTCAAGAGCCTGTCCGAAGCGGGTTGTCAGGTCAGACGCTTTTTCCCCTGGCATTTCCTCTTTCTCAAGATCGCGAGCCTGCGGGTCAATTACCGGGATCACCGGAAGTTGACCATCATCGACGACAAGATCGGCTATATCGGCGGCTTCAATATCGGCGACGAGTACCTCGGCAAGGGGGAACTCGGCAACTGGCGCGATACTGCGGTCAGAATCCACGGCGACTGCGTGCTGGAACTGCAGAAGGAATTTTATTTTTCCTGGGGCATCGTCAATGACAAGGACGACTTCGATCTGCTGGAGCTCCCCTACCGGACCGACAGCCGGGACGTACTGTCGCCTGAGCAGCTTGTGGACGCGACCTACATGCAGGTCGTGAGCTCGGGGCCCAATTATCAGTACCGGACCATGCGGGACAATTTCCTGAAGATCATCCTCGAAGCCCAGCGCTATATCTATGTGCAAACGCCCTATTTCGTCCCCGACGAGATTATCCTCGAGGCGCTGAAAGTGGCGGCCACTTCCGGCGTCAAGATCAAGATCATGATCCCCGAAAAATGCGACCACATCTTTATGAAATGGGTCAACCAGTATTTCGCCGGGGAGCTCATCGATCTGGGCGTCAAGATTTACCGCTATCGGAACGGCTTTCTCCATTCCAAGCTCGTCCTTGCCGACGACGAAGTCGCCAGCGTCGGGAGCGCCAATTTCGACTACAGGAGCCTGTATCAGAACTTCGAGATCAACGTGAATATCTACGACACGGCCATGGTCAAGGAATTCGCGCGGATTTTCCGGGATGACGCCCGGCTCTCGGACCAGATTTTCACCAAGCAGTTTAAAAACAGAGGAATTCTGGCCAAATGCGCCGAAGCGGTCTTCAGACTTTTAGCGCCCATTTTATGAGGTTTTGCAATGGATCAGGAAGAATAATTTTGATTTTTCCCTGAAAATTTGCTATAATAACAAAGAGTGATCCCGTAGCTCAATTGGATAGAGCAATTCCCTCCTAAGGAATAGGTTGTGTGTTCAAGCCACATCGGGGTCGCCATTTCTTTATCCGCAATTTTTGACTTTACCCTATGAGGAGTGAGCGATGAAAAAAACGCTGTTTTTCTTTCTGTCTCTTCTGGCTTTGACCGGATGCTCCATGACGCCGGAAAAAGCGGATCGCCGGTATAACGACCTTTCCCACCGCTTTGACCGCCTTGTGGACGATCGCTTTCGGGAAAAGGACAGGAAGCGGCTCGAAAAATCCTTCCGCAAACTGGGGAAACGCCTGGACCATCCCAAACGGCCCGAAGACGCCCCCGCCATCCGGGAAACCCGCAACAAAGTCAACGAAAAAATACAATATCTCGAGGACCTGAAGGATTAAGCCCTCCGGGGAAACCTTCACGATCCGGTTCAAGGAGTCCGCAACATGGCTGTTACCGAAGTTTTGGACAATATTTTTTGTATTGAAGTGCCGCTTCCGAAAAATCCTCTGAAGTTTTTAAACGCCTATTTCATCAGGGGCGGGAAGCGCAATATGCTCATCGATACGGGATTCAACCTCCCGGTCTGCGCGGAAGCCCTCCGCTCAGGGCTCGACGCGCTGGGCGTTTCCATGGCGACGACGGATATTTTTCTGACCCACATGCACTCGGACCATACGGGTCTCGTGGACGCCGTAAGGGATCCGGCGGGTATCGTGTGGGCAAGCGAACTCGACGCCGAAGTGATCCGAATCGCCGGTTCCGAAGGTTTTTGGGATGAATTGGAGCGGCTTTGGAGCAAATTCGGCTTCACGGAAGATTCCCACACCCACCCGGGCAGGAAATTCGCCGCCGACGGGAAGTTCCCGATGACGATCGTGGCCGAAGGCATGAGCATTTCCGTAGGCGATTACGCCTTTCAAGTGTTGGAAACCCCCGGCCATACCCGGGGACATCTCTGTCTCTATGAGGCGAAGCGCGGGATCCTTGTGGCCGGCGATACGATTTTGGCCGACATTACCCCGAACATCTCCGTCGGCGTAAACAATCTCAATCCGCTGGGCGATTATTTCCGGAGCCTTGAGCGGCTGGAAAAATTAACGGTGAACCATACGCTTTCCGCCCACCGGCGGAGACCGGCCTCGCTCTATGAGCGGATCGCCGAGCTCCGGGTCCATCACCGGCAAAGACTCGACGAGGCCCTTTCCATTGTCCGCGCCTCGGAAGGGATCAGCGCCGCCGAAGCGGCCGCCCGCATGAGCTGGGACATCACAAGCCGCACCTGGGAGGAATTTCCCCTTTCCCAGAAGTGGTTCGCCATCGGCGAGGCCGCGGCCCATTTGCAACTGCTCGCGGCCGAAGGGACCGTTAGACGAAGAGAAGAAAACAATGTCTGGATTTATGAAGCTTGAATGAAAATATAAATAATCGATGTTGTATCAAATAGGAAAAATAGCATTAACAGAAAACAGGGACTGCCCGGGCAATCCCTGTTATTTTTTATCCGCTTTTTGAATGCCGCAAATATTCGCGGTTTTTCACAGATTCTCTTTAGCTAGTTTTTTTATCCGTTTTCCATACCGGCTGAAGTTTCAAGCCTTGAACGCCGTGTAGGAGAGCATGAGCCCGCCCGTGGTGTTGTTCCCGTCGTCTTCGTAGCCGTACTCGCCGAAGGTGAACTCCATCAGGAAAGGAACGCCGCCCGCCGCGCCCTTGACCACGCTCACGAGTTCGCCGATCCTGTCGCCGATGCCGGCCCTGCGTCCGCCGCAGTGTACGAGATGATAGCCCGCCACGTCGCCCCCCGCCTTGTCCTTGAGGGCCGTCAGCGTCGCGCCCGCGCTCTGGATCAGCTCGTCGACGCTTCCCGCCATGCGGATGACCGCGGTCTTTTCGGCCAGGTCGGCGCCGATATTCATGGAGTAATCGTCATTGCCGTTCATGGGATGACGAATCGCGATGAGATCGCCCAGTCTGTCCTTGACGCCCAGGGGAGAGGTAATCGTATAGACGAGAAGATTGCCGCCCTTGAGGGAATCGGGGTCGACGCCCGCCCATTTGGCGTATTTTTTGACGGCCGGTTCGCCGTCGATTTCGACGAGGACCCGTTTATCGCGGACTTTGGTGATGATCCCCACGTCTTCGGTCTCCCGGTAAGCTCCTGTAAAGAGGTTTGTCATGCCGAGCCCCCAGAAAAAGGCCACCGCCACGCCATCCGCGTAAACGCCCGTATCGCCCGTACCGAGAACCCATTCGCCGGCGATGGCGTTGTCGGCCGCGCTGCCGCCGAAGAAGGGCTTGCGTCCGATGATGTCCGTAATCCCCTTGAGGTAGGTCTCCTCTTCGCCCGGGGGCGCGACCATATAGAAGCAGTCGGGGGGCGTATCTTTACCCGCGTTTTTCATTGCGGCCGCGGCCGCTTCCTTGCCCGCCTTCCGGGCGCACTTGTCTTTCTTGACGCCCGCGATCCCGGCGGTCACTTCATCTCCGCCCACCGCGAGAATCCCTACAAATCCGCTGTCGCCTCCGACGAAGCCCTCGGGCGTCACCACCCCGGTAAAGGAAGTGTTTCCGACGATGGGAACCCCGGGGAGCGCCTCTTTGACCCCCGCGTAAAGCGCGTTATTGTCATAAGCCACACTGGAATAGACAAAAGCCATTTTGGCCTTACCGAGACCGGCCACAGCCTTTTCGGCGGCCTGTTTTCCCGCCGCCTTCGCATCCGTCAGCACGCTTGATCCGACGCCGCATTTTGCCATAATCTTTACCTCCTCCTATTATCAAAATGTTTTTGCTCTACTTTGATTATACCTCATTTTTGCGAGAAAGCAAGGGGCATTTTCGGTTTTGTTCGGGGCGGGAGGAGCGCTATCGTTTGGGTAAAAATCGGAATGTCTTTGTAAACCAGACTTTGATGTTACGGTTTTGATAATACACCGGACGGAACTTCCACCGGCGGAGCGCCGCGGTCACTTCGTCGTCAAATCCGAGTCCCTTGTTTCCTGAAAGAATCAGAATCTGCTCCACATTCCCGGACAAACCGACCAGAAATTTCGCCGTGACGGAAACCGTTCCGGAAATACGCATTTGCTCGGCTCTCGCCGGATAAGCCGGCTCATGCTGACGCAGGATTTGATAGGCGATGCCTTCGGGAGAATGCGCGACGGGAATCCCGTCCTGTCCCACGCTGATATTCCGGTTTCCCGAAAAACCCGCTTCCGTGGGCGGCGCGGGGCGCTTTTTTTCCGGAACGCGCTTCCGCGTTTTGTTCTCGGTTAATTTGGGCTCCGGTTTCCGCTCGGGTTTGACTTTGCTTGGCTCAGGCCGTGGCTCGGGTTCAGGCTTCGGCTTGGGTTCAGACTGTGGTTCGGGTTCAGGTATCGGCTCGGGTTCAGGCTGCGGCTCAGGTTCAGGTATCGGCTCGGGTTCAAGTCGCGGCTCGGGTTCAGGTATCGGCCCGGGCGCCGCAAGGGGTTCCATAACAGCCTCCGATCCGGGATCTTCCACGGCTTCTCGAAGCGTCACGGGAATCCGGTCCGGTTTTTCCGCGTGTATCCGAAAATATTCCGGTATTCCCGGACGCAGAAACAAAAGCGCGTGAACCAACAATGAGATCAGGATGTATTTCATAAAAAATCCCTCCGGAGAAGCTTATTTTTGCACGGTCAGGGAAAGCGAAGGAAAAAGGCGGCGCGCTCGAGGATTACGGCGAGCGCGACGACAGACAGGACAAGCAGTACCCACATCAGATTTCCGCCCGCTTTGATATAATAAAGCATTCTTTCCTCCTTATCGAAAGGACTCCCGGTATGGTCAGGATAGTTTTTTCATTTTAACCCTGATGTTCTCCGGAAACGTTGCATCAGTTCGGAAAAATAGGTTTTCGCGTTCTTTTCATCATCTATTTTTTTGTGTTGCCTGTCAATGTAGAATACGCAATCAGTACTTTCAACGATCAATTCCTCCTGTTTCTGTTTTGACTTTCAAAATAAATGTCAATCTATTTGCATTATATCAAAAATATTTCTTTTGTCAAATAATTTTTTGTTTAAAATTCGCTATTACTGACTTTGCGGGAAAAAATTATTTTCTTGACAACGCAGCGCAAAAATATTATAATAACTGATATGATAATTAATTTGATTTTATGATTATTTAATAAATAAAATATTTATCAATAAAATTATTTGGTTTTTTCTTTTACAGCGCAGAAATAGTGAATTCTTGTCTGTTTCATACCGATAAGGGAGGCGGAATACAGAACATGGACAACATATTGACACTGTGGCCCAAACGGTTGAAATCACATCATGACGCGGCAAGTCTTGTCGAAAAATATCAAAAAGCGGAAAAAGCGACGGAAGCGGATTTTTCAGCGAAACTGGAAGAACGACCGGAAAATAACCCAAAGGCCATGTATGTGCATGTTCCGTGGTGCGACCGGATTTGTTCCTTTTGCAATATGAACCGGAAGCAGGCTGACGCCGCGTTGACAGCGTATCCGGCCCGGCTTGCGGCCGAATTGGAAAAATACGGAAAAACCAGATACTTGCGGGAAAGCCGTTTTGAAGCGATCTTTTTTGGAGGCGGGACGCCGACTGTTCTTTCGACGGAGCAACTTGCGACGGTTTTGTCCGCTTTGCGCAAAAATGTACATCTGGCGGAGGATTGCGAATTTACTTTCGAAAGTACGCTGCACAACCTGCAGGAAGATAAAATCGGACTTCTCACGCAATACGGCGTCAACCGGATCAGCGTCGGGATTCAGACATTTTCCGAAAGAGGTCGGCAATTCTATAACCGGACGTACAACCGTCAGCAGGCCCTCGACAAACTGAGGACATTGCAAAAGCTCTTTCACGGGGATGTCTGTGTGGATATCATTTATAACTTTCCGGGCTCATGCAGTTTCCGGAATTTTCAAAAAGCCGGATCGAAACGCTTCTGACAGAGGAGGAATCCGTCGTCTACCGGAAAAAGATGAAACAGTATCAGAACGCGGGGCTTCTCAAAGAGAGTAAAACTTCCTATGATCTGACTTCCGCCGGTGTATTCTGGGGGAACAATCTGATCGTTGATACGATTACGGAAATTTTGGAAAAGACATTGAAATGACTGCGACAGAAGGAGAGGGACATGCGTTCTAAAGAATTGTTGATTTTAAGTGTTATCTTGTGTGGGATGGCTTACGGAAGCCAAAATGTGGAACTTGAGGACAGCGTTATCTACTCGACCACCGGATTTGCGGAAAGCGTCCGGGATGAAGCGAGTACCCCGGTGATCATCACAAAGCGGGAAATAGAAGAAAAACGCTATAAAACCGCCATTGAAGCCCTGAAAGACGTTCCGTCCGTCAATGTGCAGTACCAGATGGGAATGCCTGTCATCGATATGCGGGGTCAGGGAATGAAAGCGAAGGACAATGTGCAGGTTCTCATCGACGGCGTTCCGGTAAATTCCCTGGAGACTTCCATGGTCGCCAGCGTCATCAATACAATTTCGGTGGACAGTATCGAGCGCATTGAAGTCATTCCGGGCGGCGGCGCGGTTCTGTACGGCAGCGGGACCTCAGGAGGGGTCGTAAACATCATCACGAAAAAAGGAACCGGATCGCGGGCATCCGCCGGATACAGTTACGGCGACGTTCTCGGCGGCAAAGCCGATGTTTCGGCCGGATATACCTTTGCCGACCGCCTTGATTTGGATCTGGCCTATACGAAAAATAACATCAAAGGATACCGGGATTACAGCCGGGACGAATCGGATTATTTCCTCGGAAGTCTGCGGTACAGGATATCGGAGGATCAGCGCATCAGCCTGAAATACACCAAATACAAAAATGAGATGCAGTACCCGGGTTCGCTGACCGATGTCCAACTCAGAGAAGACAGAAGACAAAGTTCGCTGTATCCCGGAGAGGAATATCTGATTTTGTCGGATAAAGACGAAATTATGCTTGATTATCAAAACAAGCTGAGCGATAAACTGGAATTGAACCTCCTGGGGTTTTCTCAAAAAATTGAAATCACGATGAAGGATAACTATAAAATACCCGGGGAGTCCTTTGATATGGAAGCGCACTTTGACACAAAAAAGAACGGGCTCAAGGCCAAATTAAAGTATACTTATACGGAAAAAGGAGCCCTGATTTTCGGTGTGGATTATATAGACGACAAGCTTGACAGAACCATGGAACAGCTGATAAAGGGCGTCACAACGGTAGGACCTATGGTTGTCGCCAATGATGTCTTCACCGATACGGAGATCTATCTGAAAAAAAAGACCTGGAGCGCTTTTCTGCTCAACACGATTCGAGTCAATGATTTTGAATTGATCCAGGGCGTCCGTTATGAAAAGGCGAGATATCATATTGATCGCTCGTCGATGTCCCATGTCCACGTGGAAGGCAGAATGGGGCCGATGATTATACCCATGGCGGATACGACAAGCCTCTATCCGATTGTCGCAAAACGCGATGAAGACAACTTTGCGTTGGAGCTGGCCGCCAATTATCTCTATTCGGAAACCGGAAAACTGTATTTGAAGTATGAACGTGGATTTTCCTCTCCCGCGCCCGCTTTGCTGACAGATCGCGATGCCACGCCGTCTTACGGCGGAAGCGGAAATTATTTCCTGAACGATCTGAAATCGGAAACATTCAACACGGTGGAATTGGGATTCAAGGACTATTTCGGACCGACAACCCTCACCGCGGCAGTCTTTTATACGTTGACGAACGACGAGATCCGCTCTTCCGGAATGAGCAGAACTTCGCGCATCGTCAATTACAATCTTGCCAAAACGGAACGTTTCGGCTTTGAAATTTCGGCGGAACAACGGGTGAACCGGTTCACATTCCGGGAAACCTATCATTTCGTGAACGCGAAAATCAAAGACGGGATCGACGGTTATTCCGGACTGGATGTTTCCGGAAAGAGAATTGCCCTCGTTCCGCAGCATAAATTTTCCGTCGGCGCCAATGTCCGGATTCTTCCGAACCTGAGTCTGGACGCGGACGTTGTCTATGCGGGCAATTATTATCTGAACGACGGCAATACCGGCGGAAAGAAAAACAAGCGCCTGCTTGTGAATTCGCGAATCAATTGGGAACCTAAGACAGGCCTTGTCGTCTATGCCGGCGTGAACAATCTCTTTGATGAAAAATATTCCAATTCCGTGGATTACGATCCGGCCGGCGGGTATTCATATGATCCCGCCTACGGCAGAAACTGGTATGTGGGATTCAAATATCAGTTCTGATCCCTTGCCTTTCGATTGAGGATTTATGAAAAAACACGTCTCAAAATTATTACTGGTATTGCTGCTTGTCACGGGAATCCTGGCCATCCCCTCGGGCCCGGTTCCCGTTCCCTTAGGGGATCTGCTTGGGGGAAGGCCTCTCCCGGACCACATACGGACCATCTTGCTGCAATTGCGCATCCCGCGTATTCTGATGGCCGTCATCGTGGGGATGATGCTCGCCTCCGGCGGCGCCGTGGTTCAGACCGTTTTTCAAAACCCCCTGGCGGATCCCTATATTATCGGCATTTCCGCAAGCGCCACGTTCGGAGCGGTCCTTGCCTACCTCCTTCATATGCCGGACGCGATGTACGGAGTTTTTGCCTTCGTATGCTGCCTTGGGAGCACATTCATCGTTTTTGGAATCTCCCGCCGGGGAAAGGGCCTGCCCGTCACGACTCTCCTGATCGTCGGAATTGCGCTTTCTTCATTTTTGGGCGCGTTTACTTCGTTTTCCATGCTTCTCATCGGCCAGGATTCCTTCCGGATTACGATGTGGATGATGGGATACCTGGGAAACGCCAGCTGGTCCCGGGTCGGTTTTCTTACGGTTCCGCTTTTGCTGTCCGTTTTCTATTTCTGGATGGAACGCCACCATTTGGACGCTCTTTTGTCCGGAGATGAAGAGGCGCATGCTCTGGGCGTGGATGTCCGCAAACTTAAGATCCCGTCTGCTGACTGTCGTTGCGCTCGTTGTTGCGTTTTCGGTTGCGTTTACGGGCATGATCAGCTTTGTGGGCCTGATCGTCCCGCATATCGTAAAGACCATAATGGGTTCTTCCCATGCCGCATCGTTGCCGGTCGTGATCCTTGGCGGCGGCTGGTTCCTGCTCGTGTGTGATCTGTTTGGGCGTTGCGCCTTTGCGCCTGTTGAAATCCCAATCGGGGTCGTCACCGGTTTTTTGGGCGCGCCTTTTTTCCTGTATCTTGCCTTCAGAAAAAAAGGAGTGCGGTAACGATGCCTGCCATTGTCGTCAAAAATTTGAATTTTTCGTATGAAAATAAAAAGATTCTGGACGGGATCAGTTTTGCGGTCCCCAGAGGGAAACTGACCGGGATTCTGGGCCCCAACGGCTGTGGCAAATCGACGCTCCTGCAGAATATACTGGGTTTTTTGAATGAAAAATCCGAAGCGGTCGAAGTTTTGGGAAAACCGCGTACGAGCTACACCGCGGCGGAACTTGCGAAAAAGATGGCTTTCGTACCGCAAAAATCAAGGCTCAACGCGAATCTTTGCCTGTATGAGTTTGCCCTTCTCGGCCGAATTCCACACATGAAAAGCATTTTTTACGGATATTCCCGGGAAGACCATCGAATCACGGAATACGTCCTGCGGACCCTTCACCTGTCGGAGATGAAGGAAAGGATGACCATGACGCTTTCCGGCGGGGAATTTCAGATGCTTCTTCTGGCAAGGGCGCTCGTGCAGGATCCGGAAATTCTTCTGCTTGACGAGCCGACGGCGGCGCTTGATCTCAATCACGCGATTTCTCTGATGAGACGCTTAAACGCCGAGATACGGTCCCGGGACCTGAGCGCGTGCATCGTTTTGCATGATTTGAATCTTGCCGCTCTTTTTTGCGACGGACTCATTCTGATGCACCATGGAAAAGTTTATCGCAGCGGCGCGCCGGAGAGCGTACTGACGCCGGAGAATCTCAAGGCGGTCTACGGGCTTTCCTGCGTCGTGACAGCGCTTCCGAACGGAAAGCCGTATATCATACCGAATATCGAAGAAAAAATTGATTGAAGAAAAGGAGAAAGAGAGTTGAAGAAAAAAATTTTGGCGGCGCTCTTTTGCGTTGTTTTCTACCGGATGCTGCCGGGTATGCAGATATCGGACGGAAAAATCATGGATCATACCAATACAAGCATAGAGGCGAGACGCTACAATCGCGTCGTCGTTTTGGATCCCGCCGTCACGGAAACGCTCTATGAGATAGGCGGAGAGGATATCATCGCGGCAGTGGCCAATACGACAATGAGTAAAATCTGGCCGGAGGAGAAGGTGAAAGAACTGCCCAGTGTCGGAACACTCACAAAACCAAGCATAGAAAAAATTCTGTCCTTCGGGCCCGATCTGGTTATTGTAAACGGTATGGCGACCGGCGTCCGCGACAGAATTCGGGAATTTGGGATTCCCGTTCTTGTGTGGGAGGCAAACAGCCTTGCCGATATCCTGGACAATATCAGGGCGCTGGGGATCATCAGCGGGCGGGAAGAAAAAGCGGAAAAGCTTTATCAGGAAAGTCTCGGTAAAATAGAACGGCTCCGCGCAAAAAGCGCCAAAGAGAAAAAACTGAGAGGCGCGCTTCTGATTTCCGTCCAGCCGCTTATGGTTTTTCCGAAAGGGACGCTTCCGAATGAAATTCTGGAATTGCTGGGCGTGGATTCTCTCGGAAAGGAACTTCTTGGAATGCGGCCCATTGTTTCCGCCGAAATGCTCCTGACATTTGATCCGGACTTTATCGCGGGCGCCATGAGTATAGCCGATGTCGACAGCATCCGGAACGGAAACGAAGCGATAAAAAAAACCCGGGCCTACCGGAACAATCGGATTTTTATTGTGGATTCCGCGAAAATTCTGCGCGGATCTCCGAGAATTTTTGAAGCGATCGAAGCCTTTGAAAATGAGTTGGAGGCCATCCGGCCGTTGTGAGCTATCTTTTGGCC
>JAISTB010000032.1 GCA_031272775.1 Fusobacteriaceae bacterium
TCGTTTTCCGTGGCCTCGCCGGAGATGGCAAAATCCGTGTGAAAGCCGTCTTTGACCATGGCGGTGGCCCCGAGGCCGCTTGTCTCTTCATGGACGACGCCGGTCACCCAGAGGTCCCCCTTGGGGAGAAGGCCTTCCTTCTTGAGAATGGCCGGGACCCAGACCTGGATCGCGAAAGGGCCTTTCGTATCGGAAGCGCCCCGCCCCCAGAGTTTTCCTTCAGCTAGGGCGCCGCTCCTGGGGCCGTATTTCCACAGGGCTTCGTCGCCTTCTTCCACGGTGTCCAGGTGGCAATTGAGCATGAGGGATTTGCCGCCGCCCGTCCCCCGCACGCAGCCGAGCACGTTTCCGGCGGCGTCGATGTTCACGTCGTCATAGCCCAGTTCTTTCATTTTATCCGCCGTATAGCGCGCCAATTCCCCCTCTTCCCCCGAGGTGCTCTTGATACGCAGCATTTCTTGCGCTGTCCCGACGATGTCGTCGTAGTATTTGTCCGCTAACGCGTACATTTTTTCTTTCATTTTTATTTTTCTCCTTATATCAAATTCCCTGCGACAGGTCAGAATCGTGTTCCCCCCATGTCCGGGTTAAAAACGCGGCCATGGAGACGCAAGGCATTGCGTCTCTACAGGCATTATACCATATCCGGCCGAAATTACAATAAAATTCTCCCGCCGTCCCTCTTGCTTTCCCGCGAAAACGGGGTATACTGTATTATAACCGCAAGGAGGAATGGTGAAAACGACATTTATGAAAGGAATTCTCTTCGGAGACGCCCCCTGGGATGAAGACGAAGATCAAGAGCGGATAAAAGGGAGAGACGGCAAAAAACCGCCGCGTCGTTTTGACGACGCGTTCGGCGACGGCAGCCGCGTTTATGTCGTCCCCACGGACCGGATCTACCATTGCGACCCCCAATGTCCCCGCCTCGCGGGATCCCCCGTCGTATTCCCCCTGGACGCGGAGATCGCCGAAGAAAGCTATCGCCCCTGCCCCCTGTGCTGTGACGACATGTACGAATATTACTGGACCCTTGTGGAAACCGGGGACGCGGCAAACATAGACGAAGCCAAAAACCTTATTGATACCGAAGCGGTGGACCTTTCCGCCATTGTCTATCTGCTGTCCGGAGAAGCAGAAACCTACGGGGAAGCCCTCGAACGCTACAAAAAAGAGTGCAAATCAAAAGAGGAATAAAAAACGGCGAATAAAAAAACGGCCCATGCCGCCGGACACGGAGCGGAAAATCCGAAAAGCCGGATAAGCCACTCCTTCAATCAAGATACCTTAACTAAAAATATACCAATTTGCTCATGTAACCCGTGTAATCATTTTAATCACAGTTTATCATGTATTCATGCCAATCACCGCAATCACCGGTCATAACTGTGCGAAATGTTCAATCACATTGTAAATATGATCACAGGCTCTGCGGTAGTAGTTCAGAATATCGATATACCCGACGCTGAGCTTTGAGGGGATGTCGCCGTGGTCGCCGGAGAAGTGTTCCGTCTTCCCTTCCCGGTACACGAACTTGATTTCCTCATAGTCCTGGATCGCGTTGATAAACGTCTGAATCTGCTTCTTGTCGTAGGCCGCGTAGATTTTGTCGAAATACTGCGCCACCATGGAGTTGATTGTAATCAACACCTGCCGGTTGCCGTCGGAGAGGACAAGCTCGTCGTCCCGCAGCTTGTTGATTTCCTTGGCGACCCGGTCGAGATAGTCGCTGATGGTCTCGTATTCGTCCGTGGTGACCAGATTGCCCCGGGTCTCCTGTACGAGGGCCCCGTCGAGCTCTTTGTTCAGCATGGCGAAATTGATATCCGAGATCTCCTTTTCATAGAGATCGAGCAATTCTTCGGTATCCTCAATCAGCTTCAGCTGCGCGTCGACATTCTCCCTGCGGTGGAAAATATCGTCAAGGGCCGGAAACAGCGCCTTGATCCGCGCGCCCATTTCAAGGACTTCCAGCTTCGTCTGTGACACAACGACCGAGGGGACCCGCAACATGAGCTTGTTGAGCTTCGTGACGCGGACGACCTCTTCTTTTTTGTCTTTGATGATTTTCTCGAGAAATTTGGAATAAGGTCCCAGGAAGGGCGTAAAGATCAGCACGTTGAATACGTTGAACAGCGAATGGGACATGACGATGGCCCTTTCCACAGAGACCGCTGGATCGGCCACGACGCCGATGATCCGCAGGTAATAGCGGAAGATGGCCGTCACCCACAGCGTTCCGGTGACGTTAAAAATCGTATGGGCCAGCGCCACGCGCTTGGCGTTGGCGTTCGTATTGAATGAAGCGAGGAGCGCCGTCACCGTTGTCCCCACATTTTCCCCCAAGACGAGGGCAGCGCCCGTGGGAAAATCGATCAGTCCCTGGTTGGCGAACATGATGGTGATCCCCAATGTCGCCGCCGAAGACTGCACGATCCCCGTGAGGATGGCCCCCACAAAGGCCGCTTTGAGGACCCCGAAATAGGAATCGGCCTGAAAGAGCCGGAAGAGCCGCACAAATTCCGGCAGATCCCGGAGCGGCTTCATGCCGTCGCTCATGGTCTGCAGGCCGAAAAAGATAAAGCCGAAGCCCATAACCGTAGACGCCACGATCTTGGCCCGGTCGGATTTCAAAATCATCCAGGCGATGGCGGAAAAGCCGATAATCGGCAATCCGTATTTGCCCACGGACAGGATGAGAATCCAGCCGGTCACCGTCGTTCCGATATTGGCGCCGAGGATAATGCCCAGGGCCTGCTTGATCGTCAAAAGCGACGCGTTTACAAAGCCCACGGTCATCACGGTCGAAACCGACGACGACTGCACGAGAACCGTAATAAAAATGCCGACGAGAATCCCCATCAGGGGATTTGACGTCAGGGTCGCGAGGATCTTTTTGAGTTTCGATCCCGCCAGTTTCCGCATTCCGCCCGACATATTCTCCATGCCGTACAGGAACAAACCCAAACCGCCGATGACTTTTAAAATAATACCCGTTACCACAAAACCTCCTGTTGATCAAAAATCATAACGCGCCGCAAGGCCGCCCGCCCCGCCCTACATGAGCACGAGCTGAAAAAGCCAGCCGATAAAGCGGCTGAAATTGATGATATGGATATCAAAAACCCGTTCCGCCAGAATGATGAGAAGGAGCAAGAGTCCCCCCGCCCGGGTGATTTTCGCTTCCGTAACGGGCGAAAAATCAAAGCCCGAGAGAAAGATCCGGCTCCCGTCCAGAGGCGGAATCGGGATCAGGTTGAAGCAAGCCATGCCGAGGTTGACGGCGGCCGTCCGCAATACGAGGTCCACCGTGAAGACGATGGCGTCGTAGGAGAGATTCCGCCGCAAAAAAGCCGTTACCGCCTCTCGTCTCAGCAAAAATTTTACCGAGACGAGAATCAAAAGGGCAAAGACGATGTTGGAAAGGGGCCCCGCCAGCGCGATCAGCGCCTTGTCCCTTTTGGGATGACCGAGGTTTTCCTCTGTGAACTGCACGGGCTTCGCCCAGCCGAATCCGGTCAGGAGCAGGAGCAAAAAGCCCGTCTTGTCCAGGTGCCGGACCGGATTAAGGGACATTCTGCCCTGAAGTCTCGCCGTGGGATCGCCGAGGCGGTTGGCGGTCCATGCGTGGGAAAACTCGTGGATCGTAAAGCCCGTAATCACCCCGGGGAGATATTGAAAAACGCTCCAAATGGATTGCATGGAAAACCTTCTTCCTTTAATCAATCACTTTTTTACTCTATTTTTTTAGATATTTATTGAACCAGGCCGTCATTTCCTCAAGCCGCCGGATCCGGTGTTTGGGTTTGCCGCCCCGGGACAGCTCGTGATTTTCCCCGCGGAACATGCAGAGCCTGGCCTCGACGCCGTGATAGCGGAGCGAGGTAAACATCTGGATCCCTTCGGCGAGCCAGCAGCGATAATCTTCCACCGAATGGATGAAGAGCGTCGGGGTCTTGGCCTGATCGGCGTATTTCATGGGCGAATGCCACCAAAGTTTGTCGTGATTTATCCAGGGCGTCGACTGGTTCTGATCGGCGTTGAAATAATAGCCGATATCGGTCCCGCCGAACTTGGACACCCAGTTGGCGATGCTCCGCTGGGAGACCGCGCACTTGAAGCGGTCCGTGTGGCCGATGATCCAGTTGGTCATATACCCGCCGTAGGAGCCGCCCGTAACGCCGAGGCGCTTGGGGTCAATCTGCGGATAGGCTTTGAGTACGGCGTCCGTAAAGGCCATGAGATCCTCATAGTCGATGGTCCCGTATTTGCCGCGGATATCGGCGAAGGCGTCGCCGCGTCCGTCGCTGCCCCTCGGATTGCAGAAGAACACGAAGTAGCCGAGATTTGCCCAGACTTGCATTTCATGGAAGAACGTCTCTCCGTAGACTGTTTTGGGGCCCCCGTGAATGTCGAGTATTCCGGGATATTTTTTCGAAGGGTCGTATCCCGCGGGGAGCAGCACCCAGCCTTCGATTTCCACATCGCCGCTCTTGCAGTTGAGCGCTTTGGGCGTAATGATCCGCTTTGTCTGAATGATTTCCTCGTTGAAAAACGTAAGCTGCTTTTCTTTTCCATTTTTGACCGTATAGAGTTCCTGCAGGCGGTCGCCCCGCAGTCCGATAAAGAAAATCTCTCCTTTGGCCAGGGCGTAACAGTCCACGGAGCCCTTGTCAGCCGTATGGCAGGTTTCGTTGCCCTTGCGGTCAATGGAGTAGAGGAACGAACTCTTGTGGGACGTCACCTCGTAATACAGCAGGTCGCCGACGACCCGGAAGGCCGTCCCGCCGCCAAGACGACAGTCGGAACCCACGGAATTGCACATGCCGCTGTCGTGAGTCTTCAAAAGGACAGGCTTTTTGTTTTTGATCAGGTAAAAATGCGGATTTTCGTTGAGCCCGTAGCGCTCGCCGGTGGCGAGCCCGCAGATCACGTCGTTTCCCATGAATTCGGCGAATTCCACCATATAGTCCTTGTCGGGGAGCAGTTCCGTCGTCTTCCGGCTGCGGATATCGTACTGGTAAATGCCGCCGGTTTGCTGCAATTTCCCGGAAAATTCGCAGCCCGAAAAAAGGATCTTTCCGCCTTCGGCGTTCCAGGTCCTAAGGTAAAAACGTTCGCCGGTCACCGGGGTCGCCGTCTGTTTGATCCGGTTCCAGACATAGAGCCGCTTTCTTTTCCCGTTGGTAAAGCCCTCTCCGTTGCTCCAGAAGGGAAGCTCGTCCAAAACTTCATAATCTTTGTCTTCTTTGAATTTGGCCGCGGCCTCGCTTCTTTTCTCGCCCGTAAGGCCGTTCAAAGCCCCGCCGTTCCGGTCATATTCGGCGAGAATCACGAAATTGTCCCGGTCTATGGCCTTCAGCGAAAAGACCGTCAGCGGAATATCCATATACTTCTGGGCCTCGCCGCCCTTGATGCTGATGGCGTAATATGAAGTCCAGGTCTCGCCCTCTTCGATTCTTTTCGTGATGGCTTTGTCGCGGTTGGCCTTGAAAAGAATCGTCTCGTCGTCAAGCCAGATAAAGGATTTTTCCCCTTCCATGGCCGTCAGCTGGGCGATGCCCTTTGTCTTGCGATCCAAAAGCCAAATATTGGAGCGGTAGGTATTTTCCCCCTCGTCGCTTTCGTGGACCACGAAGGCGCCGTGCTCTCCGTCGGGCGCGAATTCCAGATTCGATAAAAATTTGTAGCGCAGGAAATCCCTCAATTGTAGTTTTTCCAAAATGTTCCTCCTTTATGTGGCGCTTCGTTTTATGCGCGTTCCATACACGATGATTATACCACAATTCGGCTCTTTTGAGAAGTACTTTCTATGAGGGGCAGCAGTTTCCGGAAGGCGGTGGGGAGGGCGTATTTTTCGCCCAATTCTCCGGCCGTGACGGCGACCAGGCCTTCCGGCCGCTTTCTTCCCCGGATGGGGCGGCATTTGATGGCGCGGGCCGCCATGCGCCAGCGCACGTGGGTAAACGCGTGTCGCGCTTTCAGGATGTTTCCCGCTTCAAGCGGCGCGAATCCCAGATCTCTGATGAGCTTCACGAGAGCCGCCCCCTCCAGAAAGCCGGCGGCGTTGGGAAATTCCCAGAGTCCTGCCAAAAGTCCTTCGGCGGGCCGTTTCCGGATCAGATATTTGCCTTCAACCTCAAGGATCAAGACGGTCAGCTCCTGTTCCCGCTTGTCTTTTTTCGGGGATTTGCGGGGAAAATCCATGGGCTTTCCCGATTTTTTCGCCGCGCAGAGATCCGCCAGCGGACAGGCGGCGCAAAGGGGCTCTCCCCTCGGCAGGCAGACGAGGGCCCCCAATTCCATAAGGCTCTGGGTGAATGTCCCGCATTTGCCCTGACCCCCCGCGGGGTAAATTTTCCCCAGGGCTTCCATAACCGCCTCTTTGACTTCAGGCGCATCGACGGATCCGGTCAAAGCCGTCAGCCTCGCGACCACCCTGAGCACGTTGCCGTCCACGGCGGGCGCGGGCAGATCAAAGCAGATGGAAGCGAGGGCTCCCGCCGTATAGCGCCCGATTCCCGGCAGTTTTTCCAATGTCGCCGGATCTTTTGGGAATGCTCCGGCAAATTTGTCCACGATCATTCGCGCGGCTTTTTGCAGATTTTTGGCCCGGCTGTAATAGCCGAGACCCTCCCAGAGTTTCAGCAGCCGGTTCTCCGGCGCCTCCGCCAAAGCCCGGAGATCCGGGAGCGCCCTCAAAAAGCGCTCATAGTAGGGAATCACGGTCTCCACTCGGGTTTGCTGGAGCATGATCTCCGAAAGCCAGACGGCGTAAGGGTCCCGGGTTTGCCGCCACGGGAGTTCCCGGGCGTTTTTCGCGTACCAGGCGCAGAGCCGTTTTGTGACTTCGGGCGTCATTCCCCGGCCTCTGCCCGGGCTTTTTCAAATTCCGCCCGGACGGCCTTCAGCAGTTGGGGATCCCGGATCAAGTCAAGGGCCGTGAGGGCCATGGCGACCGCCGCTTCCTTCATGCCCTTGTAGGCTTCGGGCGTCAGGGTGGCCCGCGCCATTTCCACGCTGTGGGCCGTAAGATGGGTCGTCGTCAGCGGAAATTCCGGATGGATGGTGGGGCAGCGGTGGCTGACGTCGCCGACATCGGTGGAACCCGAGAAATTCTTCGATCGGATATCCGTCACGCCCAATTCCCGCAGATTTTTCTCATAGACGTCGCTGAGCGTCCCGTTGGTCATAAGATCGGCAAAGCTGGCCTCGTAATTTTCCATGGAGAGCGTCGCGCCCGTTGCGAGGGCCGCCCCCCGGGCGCAGTTCTTCACTTTTTCCACGAGGGGATTCAAGACGGACAGTTTCGGGGCCCGCACATAAAAATCCGCGACGGCCAGATCGGGGATGATGTTGGCCGCCTTGCCGCCTTCGGAGATAACGCCGTGGATTCTTGCGGCCGTAGGCGTCTCCTGACGGAGGGCGTTTACGGCGTTAAACATGGTGATGACGGCGTCAAGGGCGTTGATCCCCTCCCAGGGGGCCGCCGCCGCGTGGGCGGTTTTGCCCCGGAACGTGAAACGGATGGCCTCCATGGCCGCCGAGGTCCCCGTCTTGTAGTGGGCTTCGGAGTCGGGGTGGGCGATCATGGCGGCGTCGAGTCCGTCAAAGGCGCCTTTTTTGGCCATGTGCACCTTGGCCCCGTCCGTTTCTTCGGCGGGCGTACCGACCAGCCAGATTTCCCCCGGAAAATCATTTCCCAGGGCCTCTTTGCACAGGATAGCCGCCGCGTCGCTGGCGACGCCCAGAATATTGTGCCCACAGCCGTGGCCGATGGCCGGAAGGGCGTCGTATTCGGCGAGAAAGGCGATCCGGGGACCCGGTTTCCCCGCGGTCCATACGGCCTTGAAGGCCGTCGGAAGACCGCAGAAATTTCCCTCCACCGTGAAGCCGTATTTTTCCAGAAGCCCTTGATGAGCCGCGGCGGCCTTGAATTCACGGTTACCCAGCTCCGGATTTTCGTAGAGATATTCGTTCAGTTTTTGGAAATCCCCCAGATAGGCGTCAAAAAGCTCCGTCAGTTTTTCTTTCATGTCCCTCCTCCTTGTGATGTTGGATTTGTTCCGCGTCCTTTGATTATAACATATCGCGCAAGGAAAATGAATAGATTTCAGGCAAAAAAGCGTCAAAATTTTTTTGCCTTTTGGGACAAATGCGGGTATAATAGGAGTAGGGTCCCGGCTCTGACGGATCGGGGTCGGGGATATTACATGAAGGAGCGTTGTCAGATGAAGGAGATATACGTAGCGGCGGGAATTTTGGAACGGGATGGGAAGATCCTCTGCGCGCGCAGGGGTTGGGAAAACAAGGCGTGGATGTCGTTTCGTTACGAGTTTCCCGGCGGAAAAATCGAAGCCGGAGAAACCCCCGAAGCGGCCCTTGTCCGTGAGATCCGGGAGGAATTGAACCTCGGGGTCTCGGTGGGCCCCCTTTTTGTCACGATTTCCCATCAGTACCCCGATTTTTTGCTGCACATGAAAACCTATCGCTGTACGTGCGAAGACTATGGACCCTTGAAGCTCACGGTCCACAAAGACTGCGCCTGGGTCGAACCCGAAGGGCTGGACAAGCTGGACTGGGTGCCGGCCGACGGTCCCGTCATCAAAAAAATCAAAAAGAGTTTTCTGGAGGGAACATGGAATTAAACGAAGCGATCGCGCAAAGGCGGTCCATCCGGAATTATCTGGACAAGAACGTCCCCAAAGAAGTGATCGAGCGACTGATTGAGGCGGCTATCTGGGCCCCCAGTGGATCCAACGCGCAGCCCTGGGCCTTTTCCGTAATTGAAAATACAGATAAATTATATCAATTATCACAAGAAATCAAGGCCTATCTTTTGGGCAATCTGGACAGAATCCCCAATTTGCAAAAATACCGGGAGACGCTTTCCAATCCCGAATACCGGGTATTTTACAACGCGCCCTGTCTGCTCACGATCTACGCCAAATACCAAAGCGGCCCCAACGCCGTGGGGGATTGCTATATCGCGTCCCAGAACGTCATGCTGGCGGCCCATGACATGGGCCTGGGCTCTTGCTTCTGCGGCTTTGCGATCCAGTATCTCAACGAGCCCGACGTCAAAAAACGCTTCGGCGTCGCCGAGGAAAATCAAGCGGTGGCCCCGATCATGCTGGGCTATCCGGCCGTTGCGCCCCCGCCGCCTCTCCGGAAAAAACCGGAAATCATTTTCTGGAAATAAGGAGGTCCGGTGCGCGTCGCGGAAAACAGGATCAAATACGAACTCAGGATGTATTTTTATCTCTACATGCTCTACGCCTTTCTGGGCTGGATCTATGAGACGGTCCTTTTTTCCGTTCGGGAACAGCGCTTTGTGAACCGGGGCTTCAATTTCGGCCCCTGGATCCCCATCTACGGCTTCGGCGCCGTCGTCATCATGCTGGCCGTTACTTTTCTGATCGGAGACTCTTGCAGGCTTCGCGGCTTCAATATCCGGCCTGTGGCAGTCTTCTTTCTGATCGGCGTTCTGGCCACGCTGGCGGAACTCGTCGGAAGCTACATCACCGAAAATCTCTTCGGCCTCGTGCTTTGGGATTATTCGGCCCTCTGGATGAATTTCGAGGGACGAATCGCCCCGAAGCCGAGTTTTATTTTCGCGGCCGGGGGAACGTTTCTGTTTTATACGGTCCAGCCCTTGGGGAAACGCCTGCTGGACCGCTTTTCGATCCCCGTGCAAAAGAAAACGGCGTCGGCTCTTTTCGCGATCATTTTGCTGGATTTTACGGCCTCGGTCGTGACGACGGCCTGGTTTCCCGATCTCGTCAAGCATCCGGGGATTATGGAGAAGAAAGAGCGATAGTGTCAACTTTCGGAACAAATTCGATTAAAATAATATAAATTGTTTGAAAAAAGATAGAGTATTATATTTTTAGTACATCAATACAATTTTTTCTTTACAAATCCCCCGAAATCGGTTATACTTTACGGTAATATTTTACCGTTTTTTTTGAAAAATCAGGTGTCCCCGCGATATCCTGATTTTTGTAAACCGAAGGGGGAATCAGCAATGACAGAGGAGTATCATAATCGCAGGAATTTGTACGGGCCGGTCTTGGAGCATGACAGTTGCGGGATCGGCGCCATCGTCAACATTTACGGGAACAAATCCCACCGCATCGTGTCCGACTGCCTGGACATCCTAGAAAATCTGGATCACCGCGCGGGGAGAGACGCCGCCGGGGAGACGGGCGACGGCGTCGGCATCATGTTTCAGATATCACATCGTTTCTTTTCCAAAATCTGTAAAAAAGCGGGCCTTTCTATCGGCGACGCCGGGGAATACGGCGTCGGCATGTTCTTTTTTCCGCGGGACGAAATCTTGAAAAAACAGGCGAAAAAGATGTTCGAGATCATCACGGAAAAGGAGGGCTGCGCCTTCGCCGGATGGCGGGAAGTTCCCGTCGCGCCCTATGTTCTTGGGGCCCGCGCCCGGGAATGCATGCCCTGCATTATGCAGGGATTCATCCGGAAGCCTGCCAATACCGACCCCGGTCTCGCCTTTGACCGCGTCCTCTATGTGATCCGCAGGGTTTTCGAGAAAAGCAACGACAATACCTATATTGTTTCCCTTTCGAGCAGAACCCTCGTCTACAAGGGCATGTTCCTCGTAAGCCAGTTGCGCACATTCTACAAAGACCTGCAAGACCCGGACTATGAGACGGCCCTTTGTATCGTCCATTCGCGCTTCAGTACGAATACGAACCCCAGCTGGGAGAGAGCGCATCCTTATCGCCTGATCGTGCACAACGGGGAGATCAATACGATCCAGGGAAACGCCAACAAGATGCTCTCCCGGGAAGATTCCATGTACGGAGGAGCGTTGCGGGAGCAGTTTCACAAGATCTATCCGGTCGTGACGCCGGGCGGTTCGGACACGGCCATGCTCGACAACACGCTGGAATTTCTGATGATGAACGGCGTTCCGCTCCCCATGGCCGTCATGATTACGGTTCCGGAACCCTGGTATTACAACAGGACCATGTCGCAGGAAGTCAAAGACTTTTATGAATATTACGCGACGCTGCTGGAGCCCTGGGACGGGCCCGCTTTTGTTCTTTTTTGCGACGGGGATGTTTTGGGGGCCGTGCTCGACCGGAACGGACTCCGGCCTTCCCGCTACTATCGGATGGAAAACGGCGATGTGATCATTTCCTCGGAAGTGGGCGTGCTGCCCGTGGCCCCGGAAAAAGTCCTGCAAAAGGAAAAAATACGGCCGGGTCAGATGCTCTTGATCGATACGAAAAAAGGGGAATTGATCGCCGACGGCCATTTGAAACAACTGTACGCCGCAAGACAGCCCTACGGCGAATGGCTCTGCAACAACCTCGTGGAGCTCAAAAAACAAAAGCTCCCCAACGCGCGCATCCCCCGCTATTCCCCGGAAATGCGACTCAAACTGCAAAAGAATTTCGGCTACACCTATGAAGAATATACCGGCGCCATCTTGAGCATGGCCCGGGACGGCAAGGAACCGACGGGTTCCATGGGCGTCGACACGGCTCTGGCGGTCCTCTCGCCAAAGTATCAGCCTCTTTTCAATTATTTCAAGCAATTGTTCGCCCAGGTGACCAATCCGCCCATAGACGCGATCCGGGAAAGAATCGTGACCTCTCCGCTCGTCTATATCGGCAAGGACGGCGACCTCCTGACGGAAAAGGAAACCAATTGCAATGTGCTGAAAATCGAAAATCCGGTGCTCTCAAACTTCGATATGCTGAAGCTTCGAAACCTTGCGGACAAGGGGCTGAAATCCGAAACGATCCCGATCACCTATTACAAAAGCTCTTCGCTGGAAAAGGCTCTGGAGAATTTGTTTGTGACCATCGACAAAGCCTGGCGGGACGGCGCCGTGCTCCTGATCCTGTCCGACCGGGACGTGGACGAGAATCATGTGGCGATTCCCTCGCTGCTGGCGGTCTCGGCGGTTCACCAATATCTCGTCCGGACGAAAAAACGGGTGTCCGTGGCCATTGTCATCGAGTCGGGAGAACCCCGGGACGTCCACCATTTCGCGACGCTTTTGGGCTATGGCGCTTCGGCCATCAACCCCTATCTCGCCTTTGACGCCATCGAAGAGATGGTGGAAAGAGGCCTGCTGGACAAAGAATTTTACGCCGCCGTGGAAGACTACCGGGAAGCGGTCTTAAACGGCATTATTAAAATCGCTTCGAAAATGGGCATCTCCACCATACAGTCCTATCTGGGCGCGCAAATTTTCGAAGCCGTCGGCATATCTCCCGACGTGATCGACCGATACTTTACGGGAACGGCCAGCAGGATCGGCGGCGTCACCCTCGAAGACATCGCGAAGGAAACGGATCTCCTGCACAGCAAGGTTTTCGACGCGCCCGCCGGGGAGGAAAAAATCCTGCCCGTGCCCGTTAAAAAAGAAAACGAGGAGCATCTGTTCAACCCCGAAACGATCAAACTGCTGCAAGAATCCGCCCGGGAAGGGGATTATGAAAAATTCCGCGCGTTTTCCCGGGAAATTCATCAGGAAAACCGGGACGTCACCTTGCGGGATTTAATGGATTTTCGCTATCCCAAACGGGGGATTCCCCTGGATAAAGTGGAGTCGGAGGAGTCCATCGTCAAGCGCTTCCGGACCGGGGCCATGTCTTACGGCAGCATTTCCCAGGAAGCCCACGAGGCCATCGCCGTTGCCATGAATACCCTGGGCGGCATGTCCAACAGCGGCGAAGGCGGCGAAAGGGAAGAGCGGAATTTCCCCGACGCCGACGGAAGAAACCGGGCTTCCGCCATCAAGCAGATCGCTTCGGGCAGATTCGGCGTCACGTCCCGATATCTCGTCAGCGCAAGGGAGATCCAGATCAAAATGGCCCAGGGCGCGAAACCCGGAGAAGGGGGACAGCTCCCCGGCAAAAAAGTCTACCCCTGGATCGCGGAAACAAGGCATTCCACAACGGGGGTCCCGCTGGTATCGCCGCCGCCCCATCACGATATTTATTCGATCGAGGATCTGGCCCAGCTGATCTTTGATCTGAAAAACGCCAACAAATACGCCGACATCAGCGTAAAACTGGCCGCGGAAGTGGGCGTGGGCACCGTGGCCGCGGGGGTCGCCAAATGCGGCGCTCAGGGCATTCTCATAAGCGGCTATGACGGCGGCACGGGTTCCGCGCCGAAAAGCTCCATTTTCAACGCGGCGCTCCCCTGGGAACTGGGCATATCGGAAGCGCATCAGGCCCTCGTCCGCAACGGACTGCGGGGAAGGGTCCGGCTGGAAACCGACGGAAAGCTCCTGACCGGAAGGGATGTGGCCGTGGCCGCCATGCTGGGCGCCGAAATCTTCAGCTTTACCTCGGCCCCCCTGGTCGCGCTGGGCTGCATGATGTTGAAAATATGCCATACGGACAAATGCCCCTTCGGCGTCGCGACCCAAAACCCGGAGCTCCGGAAACGTTTCAAGGGAAAAGCGGAATACGTGATGAATTACATGCGCTTTGTGGCCCGGGAACTGCGGGAAATCATGGCAAAATTGGGCATCGCCAGCGTGGAGGATCTCGTGGGACGCTGCGATTTGCTTTTCGCGCGCAAAAAAGAAAGGCCGGGAAGAAAGGGCCTTGTGGATTTGTCGGGAATTCTCGAAAACGGCGACGCGCTGGACTTTATTCGCGGGAAGAAAGAGAGCGCCCGAAAGACAAACAAAGAAGCGCGCGAGAGGCAAAAATTCCATTTTCATCTGGAAAAAACCGCCGACGAAAGAACGCTTTTGAAAAAATTCGCCGACGCCCTGACGGACGGTTCCCCCAAGACCATAGACATCAAAGTGGGGAATACGGACAGAGCCTTCGGGACGAATTTCGGCTCGGAAATCACAAGACGCTTCGGTCAGGACACGCTGCCGGAGGATACGTTTACGATCCGCTGCGACGGCGCGGGCGGCCAGAGCTTCGGCGCCTTCATTCCGCAGGGATTGACGCTGCGATTGACCGGGGACGCCAATGATTATCTCGGAAAGGGGCTCTCGGGCGGAAAGATCATCCTGATTACCCCGAAAGCCTCAAAATTCGCGGCTAATGAAAATGTCATCGCGGGAAACGTCGCGCTCTACGGCGCGACGGCCGGCAAGGTCTTCATCAACGGACTGGCCGGGGAACGGTTCTGCGTGCGGAATTCGGGGGCGACGGCCGTAGTGGAAGGCGTCGGCGATCACGGTTGCGAATACATGACCGGCGGCGTCGCGGTTATTCTTGGGCCCGTCGGTAGAAATTTCGCCGCCGGGATGAGCGGCGGCGCGGCCTTTGTTCTCGATGAACGGGGGGATCTCTACAGAAAGCTGAACAAGGAGATGGCCTCGGCCTTCAAAGTGGAGTCCAAATATGACGAGGCGCTTTTACGGGAACTCATCGAGGAACACACGGCGCTTACGGGCTCCGAAAGAGGAAAGGAAATTCTCGGGGATTTTTCCGCCTGGCTGCCCCGTTTCAAAAAAATCGTGCCCGACGACTACAACCGGATGATCCAGGCCATCGCCCGGATGACGGAAAAGGGGCTGACCCGGGAACAGGCCCATATCGAGGCCTTTTACAAGCTGGCTTACTGACCGTAATAGGCGTTTTTCCCGTGTTTTCGCAAATAATGCCGGTCCAGAAGCTCTTGCTGCATGGGCGGCGTATTCCCGCAATGCCAGGCCATAAAGGCCACTTCCTCAAGAACCACGGCGTTGTGGACGGCTTCAAAGGCGTCCTTCCCCCAGGCAAAGGGGCCGTGGGACGCCACAAGAACCGCCGGAATCTCATCGGGGTTCTTGCAGGTTTCCACAATAACCATTCCGGTGTTTTTTTCATAGGGACCCGCGATTTCCGCGGGCGTCATGAGTCGCGTACAGGGGATTTCCCCGTAAAAATAATCGCCGTGGGTTGTCCCCAGGGCGGGGACGCCTTTTTTCATCTGAGCAAAGATCGTGGCCCAGCGGGAATGGGTGTGAACGACGCCGCCCGCGCCGGGAAAATTCCGGTACAGCTCCAAATGGGTCGCCGTGTCGCTGGAGGGCTTTTTTCCCGCCAAATGATTCCCGGAAAGATCCACGACGGCCATATCTTCGGGCCGCAGGTCATCATATTCCACGCCGCTGGGCTTGATGACCACAAGGCCGCTTTGGCGGTCGATGGCGCTGACATTGCCCCAGGTAAAGGTCACAAGACCGTAGCGGGGCAGCGACAAATTGGCCTCACAGACGCTTTGCCGCAGCTCCCGCAGCTTATCTTCGCTGATGTTGTCCATTCCTTTCATTGGTTTCTCCAGACCATATCCGAGATCAGAAGCTCTTTTTCAAAGGTTTCGGGCTCGGTTTTTTCGTTGATATAGACAAATTCAATCTCCATGATCCGCGCCCAATCCCGGAGGATTTCCGCGTCCACGTCATAGCTCAGGACCGTATGATGGGCCCCTCCGGCTAATATCCAGCATTCCGCGCCCCGCTCGAGGTCGGGCAGGGGCTTCCACATGACCCTGGCCACCGGCAGATTGGGCATGGTCTGGGAAGGTTTCACGCAGAGAATATCCTGTACGATGAGCCGCAGGCGGCCGCCCATGTCGATGAGACTCGCGACGACGGCGGGTCCCGCTTTTCCCTCGAAAACGAGGCGGGCCGGCGGTTCTCTGTCGCCGATGCCCAGCGGGTGGGTCTCGATCCGGACTTTTCCCGCCGCCAGCGTCGGGCAGACTTCTAGCATATGCGCGCCCAGCGAGATTCCGTTTTTGAGATCGTAAGTATAATCTTCCATAAAGGAGGTCCCGCCCTTGAGATCTTCGGTCATGCCCTTGACGATGGCCGTCATGGCCGAGACTTTCCAGTCCCCTTCGCCGCCGTAGCCGTAGCCGGCCGCCATAATATTCTGCGTCGCCAGCCCCGGCAGCTGCTTCATGCCGTAGAGATCCTGGAACGTATTGGAAAAGGCTTTGGCCCCTTCCCGCCCGAGGATCTTCAGGATCGCGATCTCTTCCCGGGCCTGATAGCGGACCGTTTCGTCGCCTTTTTGGTCGAAATTGTATTTTTCCTTGTATTCTTTGAGTTTCGCGTTCAGCTCTTTTTCGCTGACGGCCTCCATGTATTCGACAAGTTCCCCCACGGGAAAGGTGTTGACCTGCCAGCCCAGTTTGGCCTGCACGCCCACTTTATCCCCTTCGGTCACGGCCACTTCCCGCATGTTGTCGCCGAAGCGAACCACTTTGAGGGCCTTGGACAGGGCGGCGCCGACAGCGGAACGCTGCCATTTGCCGATTTTTTCCTGCACCGCTGGGTTCTTCCAGTAGCCCGCGACGACTTTGCGCGGCGTCCGGAGCCTTGCCCCGATAAAACCGTGCTCCCTGTCTCCGTGGGCCGATTGATGCAGATTCATATAGTCCATATCGATGGCTTCGTTGGGGATTTCCTCGTTGAATTGCGTGTGGAAGTGCAACCAGGGCTTTTGCAGGCCAACGAGGGCGTTGATCCACATCTTGGACGGCGAAAAGGTATGGCAGAATGTGATAATGCCTGCGCAGCTGTCGTCGTAATTGGCTTCTTTGACAATTTTCGTCGCGCTTTCATTGGTGACCACAATGGTCTTAAATTCAATCCCGCAGGGGATTTTTTTGCTTTTGTTGAGTTCGGCCACAATGACTTCGCAGTTTTTCTTCACCTGTTTCAAAGTTTCCTCGCCGTAGAGGAATTGGCTTCCCGCCACAAACCAGAATTTATACTCCTTTATTGTCATGCTTTCCCTCCGCTACAAATGAGATCGCCGTTCCCCGTCAGGGGAACCGTTCTTGCAAATTACGCTTACATATTTTCCTTTACGGTTTTGACGATATTTTCGGCGCAAAGGCCGTATTTTTCCAGAAGCTCCCAGGCGCCGCCGCTCTGGCCGAATTCATCGTTGATCCCGATGCGGATCACTTTTGTCGGCAGCGCTTCGCTCAAAAATTCGGCCACCGCGCCGCCCAGACCGCCGATAACGCTGTGTTCCTCGGCCGTCACGACAAATTTTGTCTCCCTTGCGGCCGCAAGCAGCGCCTCTTTGTCCAGAGGCTTGATCGTCCCCATATGGAGGACCCGGATGTGGATATTTTCCTCAGCCAGTATTTTTTGGGCCTTCAGAGCCTCCTGGGTCATAAGACCCGTGGACACCACCGCGGCGTCTTTTCCTTCGGTCAGGACGTTGGCCTTCCCCAGGCGGAATTCGTAAGTCCCCTCGTCAAAGATCGTCTCGACGTCGAGGCGTCCCATGCGGATATACATGGGCCCGGGATATTCCGCGGCGGCTAAGATCATTTGCCGCGTCTCCACGGCGTCGGCGGGGACCAATACGGCCATATTGGGGATGGCCCGCATGAGGGCAATATCCTCCACGGACTGGTGGGATCCGCCGTCTTCCCCCACGGAAATCCCCGCGTGGGTCACGGCCACCTTGACGTTGAGGGCCGGATAGGCGATGGTGTTCCGCACTTGCTCAAAGGCCCGCCCCGCGCCGAATATGGCGAAAGTCGAAGCGAAGACCACGTTGCCGCAAGTGGCCAGTCCCGCCGCCGTTCCCATCATATCGGCTTCGGAAATGCCCATATTGAAATGTCTTTCGGGAAAGGCTTTCTGGAAAATATTCGTTTTTGTGGATTTTGTGAGATCGGCGTCCAGGACGACGACCCGGGGATTTTTCGCGCCCAGTTCGGCCAAAGCCTCGCCGTAGGCCTGACGCGTCGCTTTTTTGCTCATTTATACCACCCCGCCTTTGCCCTGAAGTTCCGCCAGGGCCTTTTCTTCTTCTTCCTTCGTGGGCGCCATCCCGTGGAATCCGCAGACGTTTTCCATAAAGGACACGCCCTTTCCCTTGACGGTATTGGCGATAATCATGGTCGGTTTTCCCTTTGTCTTCTTCGCCTCGGCGAGCGCTTCGAAAATCCGCCCGTAGTCGTGGCCGTCGATCACGATCACATGCCAGCCGAAAGCTTCCCACTTTTTATCGAGGGGCGCTACGCCCATGATGTCGCTGACGTTGCCGTCGATCTGGAGATTGTTGCTGTCCGTAAAGGCGCAGACGTTGTCGAGCTTGTAATGAGCGGCGGTCATGGCGCTTTCCCAGACCTCCCCCTCCTGACTCTCGCCGTCTCCGAGCATCACATACACCCGGTAGTCCTCTTTGCGCAATTTGGCGTTCAAGGCCATGCCGTTGGCGACGGCCAGACCCTGTCCCAGAGAGCCCGTGGAGATTTCCACGCCCGGGACCTTTTTCATGTCGGGGTGCCCTTGCAGGATCGAACCGTATTTGCGAAGGGAATTGAGCTTGTCTTTGGGAAAATAGCCCCGTTCTGCCAGTGTGGCGTAAAGGGCCGGCGCCGCGTGTCCCTTGGACAATACAAAGCGGTCCCTCCCTTCTTTTTTCGGGTCCGCGGGATCGATCCGCATTTCCTTGAAATAAAGCGCCGTCAAAATCTCCACGATGGAGAGGGATCCGCCGGGATGGCCGGATTTTGCCTCCGTAATCATCTCCACAATCGATCGTCTGATGCTGAGGGCCTTGTCCGCAAGTCCCTGCCACATCCCTTGTTCCGCGTGTTCCATGGGTATTGCCTCCTTCAGGTTTCATTTGCTGATTAACGTTTAAAACACCTTGACCGCGGCTTCTTCTATGGCAAGGCCGCTTTTGTAGGTTTCAAGCCACTTTGCAAAGCCCCGGGCGTCCGCCTCCCCGGGTTCCGCCACCGCGCTTTTGTTTCGGGAAAATATGGTCTGTTCCAGCCAGTCCGCCAGCGAGGATTCGCCGCGATTGAGCATATACAGGGCCAAAAGGGCTATGCCCCAGGCGCCCCCCTCTCCGGCCGATTCCATGACGGCAACCGGGGTCCCGAGGGCCGCGGCCATCAGCTTTTGCCCGGTATTTCCGGCCTTGAAGAGCCCGCCGTGACCCAAAAGCTTTTCGACTTTGACGCCTTCGGCCGAGAGGATGTCCATACCGATTTTGAGCGTCGCCACAGCCGACCAGATGAGATTCCGGCAGA
Organism: Fusobacteriaceae bacterium; assembly: GCA_031272775.1. Lineage (NCBI taxonomy): Bacteria > Fusobacteriati > Fusobacteriota > Fusobacteriia > Fusobacteriales > Fusobacteriaceae > Fusobacteriaceae bacterium. The sequence continues at coordinate 19,021 of JAISTB010000032.1, forward strand.
AATTTGAAAGCGTAAAGACGCTTTCGGGTTTCCGGACCAGAAGAGGCCTGCCCGCGATAAATCCGGTCACGGGCTCCCCCGACAAATAGTTGTACGAGAGCAGTCCCCCGGCGTCGGGCGCGCCTTGAAGCGCTTTTTCATACAAGATCCCGTAGACGATATTTTTGTCGCAAGGCTTCTCCGCCGCTTCCAGTAATTCTGAAAAAACAGCGGCCCAGGCGTCGATATCGGCCGTGCAGTTGTTGCAATGCACCATGGCCACGTCGGCGCCGTCGGGCGTCGTCACGAGATCAATCTCGGGGTGGACTTTGGAAAGGGGCTTTTCGAGCACAATCATGGCGAAAACCGATGTCCCCGCGCTGATGTTCCCTGTCCTTTGCCGGACCGCGTTTGTGGCGGCCATTCCGGTCCCCGCGTCCCCTTCGGGGGGACAGAGCGGAATTCCCGCCGGGAGCTCTCCCGCGGGATCCAGGAGTTTCGCTCCTTCGGCGCTCAGACAACCGGCCCCGTCTCCGGCCGAGAGAATCTTCGGCAGGACGCTTTCGAGCGCAAAGCCCGGATTGTAAGCGGCGTCAAATTTCGCCAGCATACCGGCGTTGTATTTTCCTTCGGAGAGCGGAAACATGCCCGAGGCGTCGCCGACCCCCAGGACTTTTTCCCCGGTCAGCCGCCAGTGCACATAGCCCGCCAGCGTCGTCAAAAAGGCGATTTCCTTCACATGGGGCTCGCCGTCGAGGATGGCCTGCCCCAGATGGGCAATGCTCCAACGCTGGGGGATGTTGAAGCCAAAAAGAGCCGTCAGCTCTTCGGCCGCCCGGGCCGTCGTCGTGTTCCGCCACGTCCGGAAGGGCGCAAGCAACTTCCCCTCGCGGTCAAAGGCCAGATAGCCGTGCATCATGGCCGATATGCCGATGGCTTCAATCTGTGCGGGAACCGCGAGATTTTTTTTCAAATCGGCGTAAGCGCCCGCGAGGCCTTTCCAGACTTCGCCCAAGTCATAAGTCCAGTATCCGCCTTCCCATTTGTTTTCCCAGTCCCAGGTCCCCGACGCCAACTGACGCCCCGATCCTTCGATCAGGACGGCCTTGATTCTTGTCGAGCCCAGTTCTATCCCGAGTACAGCCATACGATCACTCCTTGTTTTATTATAACATGATTTCCGACGGTTTCAAGATTTTTGTTTTCTTTTTGTGATAATACTTTGCAGAACAATAAAGAAACAGAGCAGTAGCGACAGCATGATGCGCACCCACCAGCTGGAGAGCGTCCCCTGGGTCGTAATGAGACTGGAGATCGTCCCTTTGATGAGAACGCCAAAGAGGGTTCCGACGGGGTTGCCGATCCCGCCCGAGAGTAAGGTTCCGCCGATAACCGCCGAGGAAATCGCGTCCATTTCCAGTCCCCTGGCCTGCTCCACAAAGCCCGCGCAGCTGTTGAGCGCGAAGAGAAAACCGCCGACCCCCGCGAGACAGCCGCTCAGCACATAGGCGAAAAAGCGGTTGCGCCGGACATTGAGGCCCATCATGGACGCGCTCTGGGCGTTGCCGCCGATGGCGTACAGGGATCTTCCGTATTTTGTATATTTGAGCAGGATAATGACGAGAACCACGATCAAAAGCGCGATGATCACGGTCGGATAAATGTAGGATTTGACGAGGATCCCTCTTTTATTGACGGACCCGAGAAAATCGGGCAGGTTGATTTTATATTTTGCCCAGGCCAGGAACGTCGGATTTTTGATCGAAATCATGTCCTGGCTGATGACGGCCGTCATGCCGCGTCCGAAGAAAAGGCCGCCGAGGGTGACGATAAAGGGCTGAATATTCAAATAGGAGATCAGGAAACCCTGAATCACGCCGAAAGCGAGGCCGATCACAAGCGAGAGGACGATGGCCGCATAGGGCGAAGCGCCCTTTTTTTCCATGCTCCAGGCCGCCGCCATGCAGATGAGGCCCACGACAGAGCCCACGGAAATATCGATGCCCCCGGTGATCATGACGATGGTCAGCCCGCAAGAGATGGAAATCAGGCCGGCGTTGGTGATAAAGAGGTTCAGAAACATCTGGGGTTTCGCGAAACCCCTGTCGCCGAAGACGATCATCCCCGCCAGATACATAAGCGCGAAAAGGCCGATCGTCACAAGGATCAGGAACGTGGTATTGCCCGGTTTTTTGATTCCGAAAAGTTTCATGCGCGGGCCTCCTTTTTCCTGAGCTGCGTGATCGCGTTCCGGAAGGTCTCGCTCTGCAGGACCACAATGGCGATGACCACAATGGCCTTGTAGACCGGCAGCTGGTCGGCGGACACGTTCATGGCGTAAAGAGTCGTGCTTAAGGACTGGATTGTCACGGCCCCGATGCAGGAGCCGACGAGGGTGAATTTTCCCCCGCCCAGGATATTCCCGCCGAGAGCCACGGCCAAAATGGCGTCCATTTCCAGATTCAGCCCGATGTTGTTGGCGTCGGCGGAGTAAATCCGGCTCGAGGCCACAAAACCCGCGATGCCCGAAAGAAGGCCGCAGATGATATAACATACAAATTTTATCCGTGTTGAGTTGAGACCCACGAGGCGGGCCGCGCTGCTGTTGATGCCCACGGTCTCAATGAAAAGACCGATGGCCGTCCGTTTCAGCAGAAGGGCCACGACAATCAGCGTACCGATCGCGAAAAAGATCGGCGTCGGGATCGGGATCCCCGGAATATAGCCGCCGGGAATCCGGTAGGCGGGGACCCGGATATAGGTGATCTGGCCCCGGGTCACCAATTGGGCGATGCCCCGGCCCGCGGTAAAGAGGATCAGCGTCGCCACCATGGGCTGGATCCCCAGCTTCGCCACGAGGAAACCGTTGAAGGCCCCGCAGAGCGTCGCCGCCGCCAAAGCCGCCACAAGCGCCAGAATCAGCGGATTTTGAAATTCCGTGACGGAAGTGCCGCCGCCCGAGAGAATCTGGCAGCAGACCGCGCCGGAAACGGCCATGACGGCCCCCACGCTGATGTCCTGACCGCCCGAGGACGCCGTCACCAGCGTCATCCCCACGGCAAGGATCACCAGCTCCGACGAGCGGTTGACGACGTCGATGATATAGCCGTACAGAACGCCGTTTCGAACGGAAACGCTAAAAAAATCCGGATGCTGGACGAGATTGGAGAGAAGCACGATGCCGAGACAGAGCAGCGGAAAAAACAACCTGAATTTGATGATTTTCCTCCACAATTCATGAAGCTTCATAGGCGCCTCCCGCGATGGTGTTCATGATTTTTTCCTGGGACAAATCGTCCCCCGACAGTTCGCCGACCTTCTGTCCGTCCCGCATGACGGCCATTCGCGAGCATACCCGGAGCATTTCCTCGATTTCCGAGGAAATGAACGTGACGCTCATGCCTTCTTTGGCCAGAGACAGCACCAGCTTCTGGATTTCCGTCTTTGTGCCGATGTCAATGCCCCGGGTGGGTTCGTCGAGGATCAGGTAGGCGGGATTGGTCAAAAGCCAGCGGCCGATAATGACCTTTTGCTGATTCCCCCCCGAGAGGTTTTTGATCGGCGTATCCCGGTCAGCGGTCTTGATTTTCAAGAGATCAATATACTTATCGGCGAATTCTTCGGATTCTTTGCTCGACATGGGCTTGAAAACGCCGCGTTTTGCCTGTAAAGCGATAATGATATTTTCCCTGACCGAAAGATCGGGGATAATGCCGTCCCGTTTCCGGTCTTCGGGCAGATAGCCCATGCCGTTTTTCATGGCGTCCAGAGGCGTGTTGATTTTGACGGCCTCCCCTTTGATCAAAAGCCGCCCGCTGTCGGGCTTGTCGGCCCCGTAAATGGCCCGGACCAGTTCGCTTCGACCCGAGCCCAAAAGGCCCGAGACGCCGATGATCTCTCCGGCCTTGATCCGGAGCGAAAAGGGCTTGACCTTGCCGGTATTCCCCAGGTTTTGCGCTTCCAGCAGGGGAACGGCCGCTTCTTTTTCGCCGTTTTCCGTCGATTCGGTCTTGAGCGCGGCCAGATCGTCAAATTCCTTGCCGAGCATCCGGGCCACAAGCTGTACCCGGGGCAGTTCCTCCACGGCGTATTCCCCCACGAGCTCCCCGTTCCGCAGTACCGTAATCCGGTCGCAAACTTCATAGACCTGTTCCAAAAAATGGGTGATAAAAATAATCCCGACGCCCCGGTCGCGCAGATCCCGCATCAAAGCAAAGAGTTTCTCCACTTCCCCGTCGTCCAGGGAAGACGTCGGCTCATCGAGAATCAACACGGTACAATCGGTCCCCAGAGCCCGGGCAATGGCGATCATTTGCTGTACCGCAATCGAACAGTCGTCCAGTTGCGCGCGGGTCGACACATTGATCTTCAGCTCGGCCAAAAGGGCCGCCGCCTTTTCGTGCATGGTCTTCCAGTCAATAAGCCCCAGGCGGTTCCGGGGTTCCCGCCCGATAAAGAGATTTTCCGCCACCGTGAGATTGGGGCACAGGGTGATCTCCTGATAGACGGTGCTGATCCCCCTGTTCTGGGCCTCGAGGGGGGAACGGATCACAAGAGGCTCTTTTTTTTCGCCGAGCAGGATCTCTCCGGCGTCCTTGGCATAGACGCCCGTCAATACCTTGATCAGCGTCGATTTGCCGGCCCCGTTTTCCCCCATCAGCGCGTGGATTTCCCCTTTCCGCAGCGTAAAATCCACCCGGTTCAGCGCGACGACCCCCGGGAAGGTCTTCGTGATCCCCCGCATGGTCAGCGCGATTTCGTTTCGCATGGTTCCTCACCCCTTTCGGCCATATGGAAATTGCGGAGCGGACAGATGTCGCCGCTCCGCAATCGTAAACCGCATTCTTAGTAGGCTCTCGCGTCCAGGATCGCTTGCGTCATTGTCGTCGCGTCGAAGGCCCCTTCTTCCACATAAGCTTTCTTTTCGGGGGTCTGTCCCGCTTCGAGTTGTTTGATCAGGACTTCCACTCTGGGCCCGTGCAAAGGATTGCACTCCACATTGTAGTTGATCTTCTTGTCCAGGGTCATCTGCAGGCCCGCGTGGGTAGCGTCAAAGGAGATCACGGTGATATCCCCGCCTACGCCCGCTTTCTTGCCGGCCGCTTCGATGGCGTCTATGGCGCCGAAGGCCATGTTGTCATTTTCGGCGTAAACGACGTCGATGTCGCTCTGCTGTTTCAGGATGCTCTCCATGACTTCCTGCCCCTTGGCCTGGGTGAATTCGCCGGTCTGTTGCGCGACGATCTTCCAACCCTTGTTTCTCTTGACGCCGTCTTCGAGCCCGGCGGTTCGTCCGATCTGGGCCGTGGATCCGATGGTCCCCTGGAGATGGACGATATTCAGCTTGTCCTTACCCGCGAAGGTCTTTTCCATCCAGGCCGCCGCCGTGTCTCCTTCTCCCCGGGAATTGGTGCCTACCCAGCAGGTGTAGAGGCTTTCGTCGGCCACGTTGACCATTCTGTCCATGATGATGACGGGGATCCCGGCGTCTTTCGCTTCCTGGAGCACCGTGTCCCAGCCCGTCTCGCCGATGGGCGCGAGGACAATGTAGTCCACTTCCTGCTGAATGAAATTCCGGAGCGCCGTGATCTGGTTGTCCTGCTTCTGCTGGGCGTCGTCGAAAATCAGCTTGTAGCCGTTGGCTTCCGTAAAGGTATCCCGCATGGACTTGGTATTGGCGGTCCGCCAGTCGCTCTCGGCCCCCACCTGGGAAAATCCGATCGTGATCAGCTTGGATTTGGCGGCCCCGAAGAGCGTCGTCGCCCCCACAAGCGCCAGCAAAGCCAGCGTGAGCCACAACTTCGATACTTTCTTGAACATAATTACCTCCTTTGAACTTGTCGATACAGATACGTCATCCCCTCATCGGGAGCCCCCGCCGGCGGTTTCCGCGTTCCGGCCTTCCCGAATGTCTTATTGTCAGTGTTTTTGTATGAACTCCAGACAGTTCATCCATTTCCATGACAATTTTACCGTATCCTAGTTATACCTTATTGTGTCAAGAAAGTGAATGGAGATTCTTGTGAAATTTGTTCAATGATTTTTGTTTTTCGGCGACGGAGGTCATTTTTTTTGGGACTGGTGTTCAATTTTTTTAGGTATGGTCACGGTGATCGTCGTGCCCTCAACGGCGTTGCTTTTAAAACTGAGGCCGTAGCCGTCCCCGCAGTAGAGCTTCAGTCTTTTGTCCACGTTCTTGAGGCCCAGCCCCGAATGACCGGTAAATACGCCGCGCCCGAAGATTTCCACTTGCTCGGGAGACATGACGATGCCGTTGTTCCAGACTTTGAGAAGAATGTCGCTGCCCGCTTCCTCCGCCGAGACCGCGATTTTCCCCGGGGAACGCTTCTGCTTGATCCCGTGGTAAATGGCGTTTTCCACAAGGGGCTGCAGCGTCAGTTTCGGGATCTCATAACCGTAGAGCTCCGGCGGGATGTCGATGGTGTACTCCAGAATATCGCTGTAGCGGATCTTCTGAATGTCCAGATAGCTGCTGACCTGGTTTTTTTCGGCCTCGATCGTGATGATTTCCCGGCCGCCCGAAAGGGAGCCCCGGAAAAACTCCGAAAGCAGCGAGGTCATCGTGACCACGTCGCGGTTTCGTTCGCTTTCCGCGAGCCAGACGATGGAATCCAGCGTGTTGTACAGAAAATGCGGGTTGATCTGGGATTGCAGCAGCTCAAATTCCGCCTTCCGCAAGGCGACCTGATTTTCTCTTTCTTTTTCCATCAGCGTCCGGAGTCTGCTCCCCATGTCGTTGAAGCCCTCGTCCAGCGCCATGATTTCCGTTATTTCCGTATTGATGGCGCTTTTGGCGAAATCTCCGCCTCCCGCCAGCTGGATCTTGGCCGCCAGCTGACTGATGTCTTCGGCGATGCGCCGGGTGAAGCGCAGGGCGTAGCGGACGACGAAAAACAAGAGCAGGGCCGTCGCCAGGGGAGAGAGGACGATTACCCGGAAAATGTCCCGGGACAGCCGCGTATGCAGTCGGGAGAGCTCCGCCACCTCGTGATAGATGTAATCGTGCATATAGCGTTCAATCAGCTGGGTGATCAGATAAATATCCTTTTCGAGGATCCGGATCCGGTCGTCATAGAGCTTGGTTTTTTCGATGACGAACATATATTTTTTGAGGTTGCCCAGCATGTTCAGCATACTCTGGATCCGCCAGAGGTTGTCGGTCCCCGTCGTCGTCTTCCGCAGGCGGTTCAGGAGCTCCTCGGCCCGTTCCACTTCCGCCAGCGGCAGTTCCGCCGTATTCTTGCCCCGGATCACGTAATAATACATGGGCCGGTCGATATTGTGCTTAAACTCGGCGTTGAATTCCGTGGCGGTCATGGCGTTTCTCAAAACCTCGGCGTAACCTAAATTGAAGGATACCAGAAGGCTGATCAAAATCACCGTCATCAAAAGAAAGGGGGCGACGGCGATGATCAAAAGCTTGTTCAACTGCCATTTGAGTGTTTTTCTCTTTTCCGTTTTCAATTTTCCGCCTCTCTCGCGCGATTCCGGTATTCGGTGGGAGAACAGCCGTTGTTTCTTTTAAAGAGGAAACTGAAATAGTGGGGGTCGTTGTAGCCGACCGCAAAAGCGATCTCCCCGCTGGGCATATTTGTGGAAAGCAGGAGTTCCCGGGCCTTCTCCATCCGGCATTCCGTCAGGTAGGCCACGAAGGTTTTTTTCATCCGCCGGCTGAACAGGGCGCTGAAATAAGACGGCGCCAGCGACACATGGGCCGCCGCGGCGTCAAGATTGATGCCGGGCTCCGCGTACCGCGTCCGGATAAAGGCGCAGGCCTTGTCGATGGTCTCGTCGGCGATCTGGGCCGCCTGCTTCTCCCCGGTCTTTCCGGCGGGATCGTCGGCGGGCGCGGCCTGCTCCCCGCGAAATGTGGCCAGATATTCGCTGATGACGGATTCCAGTTTCTGCCGGACCCGTTCCTCGGCGATCTTCTCGTCCTTGTCCTTTTTGATTTCCGTCAGCAGTTCCCGCATCTTGTCCCTGGAGACGGGCTTCAAGATATACTTGCTGACGCCGATGTCCAAAGCCTCCTGGGCAAAATGGAACTCATCGTAGCCCGAAAGGATAATGACCGTCGTCGCGGGAAAATTCTTCTTGATGAGCCGGCTCAAACTCAAGCCGTCCATAAAGGGCATTTTGATGTCGGTAATGACCACGTCGGGTTTTTTCTCCCGGATCTGGGCCCAGGCCAATTCGCCGTCGGGGGCTTCCCCGATAAAGCGAAAACCCGATTCCTCCCAGGGGAGCAGGCGTTTGATCCCCTCCCGGATGATTTTTTCGTCTTCCACCAGAAACACGCTGTACATAGGCCCCCCTCCTGCTTTAATTATAGTACGCTTCTCCGCCGGTTTCAAGTTTTTGTTTGACTTTTTTGTCCTTTTTGCGGGGCGGCGCCGGGGCAAAAGCGCCTTATAGGCGGTAAACCGGCGCTTTTTTCAATTTGACAGAAGCGTGGATACGTGATACACTATACCCGTTAAGCAGATCAGACAAAAGGGGGAGCGCAATGAACGCAATATTATCTGTAATCGGAAAGGACACGATCGGGATCGTGGCCGACGTCTCCGTCGAATGCGCCAAGTACCAGGCCAACATTACCGACGTGAGCCAGTCCATCCTCGGGGAATATTTCGCGATGATCATGGTGGTCAATATCGACGGGCTGAATGTTGCCTTTACGGATTTCGTCGACCGGATGAAAGCCGTCGGCAAGTCGAAAAACCTCGATATTCAAGTGATGCATGAGGATATTTTCAATTCCATGCACAAGATTTGACGCGGAACGCCAAGAGGAGGAAAACCATATGATCAGCAATCAGGAAATTCTGGAAACCATCACGATGATCCAGAATCAGAACCTCGATATCCGGACCATTACCATGGGGATTTCCCTCATCGACTGCATGGACGCCGATATCGGAAAGAGCTGTGAAAAAGTCTACGCGAAAATCCGCCGGATGGCCGAAAAGCTGGTCCAAACCGGGGAATTTCTTTCGAAAAAATACGGAATACCGATCATCAATAAGCGCGTGGCCGTCACGCCTGTCTCCCTGCTGTTGGGGGTCTCGGGGGGCGATCCCTTGCGCTACGCCAGGACCATGGACGACGTCGCCCGGGACATCGGGATAGACTTTATCGGCGGCTTTTCGGCCCTTGTGCAAAAAGGCTTCGCGCCCGGGGACAGGGAACTGATCGCGGCCATTCCCGAGGCCCTCGCCTCGACGGAAAAAGTCTGCGCCTCGGTCAATGTGGGCTCCACCCGGGCCGGGATCAACCTCGACGCCGTCCGGATCATGGGGGAAAAGATCCTCGAGGCCGCGACCCTGACCCGGGACAGGGAATGTATGGGCGCGGGGAAACTAGTGGTCTTTTGCAACGCCGTAGAGGACAACCCCTTTATGGCCGGGGCCTTTCACGGGATCGGGGAAAATGACGCCGCCCTCAACGTAGGCGTCTCAGGCCCGGGCGTCGTCCGGGAAGCGATCCGGCTGGCCCCGCCGTCGGCCAGTATCGCCGAGATCGCCGACATCATCAAAAAAACCGCCTTCAAGATCACCCGCATGGGCCAGCTGATCGGCAACGAAGCGAGCCGGGAATTAGGGGTTCCCTTCGGGATCGTGGATCTTTCTCTGGCGCCGACCCCCGCCGTGGGAGATTCCGTGGCCCACATCATCGAGGAAATCGGGATCGAGAGCTGCGGCGGCTACGGCACGACGGCGGCCCTAGCAATTTTGAACGACGCGGTCAAAAAAGGCGGCGTCATGGCTTCTTCACGGGTGGGCGGCCTTTCGGGGGCCTTCATCCCCGTGTCGGAAGACGCCGGCATGGTGGCCGCCGTGGAAAGGGGCTCTCTTTCCGTCGAAAAACTGGAGGCCATGACAGCGGTCTGCTCCGTGGGCCTCGACATGATCGTCGTGCCCGGGGATACGACGCCCGACATCATCGCGGGCATGATCGCCGACGAGGCGGCCATCGGCATGGTAAACGGCAAGACGACGGCGGTCCGGATCATTCCCGCCGTGGGAAAAGGCGACGGCGAAGGGGTGCGCTTCGGCGGGCTTTTCGGCTACGGACCCGTCATGAAGATCAACCGCTTTTCTCCGGCCAAATTCATCGCCCGGGGCGGGCAGATCCCCGCGCCGATCCAGAGCCTCAAAAATTAAGGGGGAGATATGAGCCCGCTGGCCATTGTGATTCTGATTGTGATTATCCTCCCCATGGCGGTCGTATGCGCCATGATGAGTTTTTACGTCAAAAAAGGGCCGCGCTCCAGAGGAAAAGCCTGCAGCGCCTGCCCGCATTATTGCGGGTTCGGTCTCGGTTGCGACGGAAAACCGCGCAAGAAGAAACAGATTAGCTCAGCGAAGAGCGAGACACAAGGGACGCCGTAGGGGATGATGGCGATCGGCCCGTCAGTCCTCGACCCCTCAGCCGAGCGATGCCATGAACAAGTCAGATGGTCGCAGCCCTTAGCCCTCGACCCCTCAGCCGCCTAAAACCCCACAACCCCGGCGGCAGAGCCGCCACCCCCTTCGGAGAAGGGGGCTGAAAACAACCTTACAAGTCAGTCTCACATTTGAGCGAGAAACACGCTTCCCCCAAGAATCTGCGCTTCGGCGCAGATTCTTTTCAAAAAGAGACAGTGTTCTTAATCGGTATGTAAGCCGTATATAGACTCAATCAATACGAAAATGGTTTCGGCGTCAGCCAAAGCCAAATCCATATCAGATTCCAAAATGTCAATCTCCTCGGGATAACGCGCTGCAACAGCGTATTTGGTCAGTCGCATTGCTTCATCAGCAAGATCAAGAACGCATTTATTATACGTCTCGCAAAGTGCCAGCAAATAAGCAAGGTCATGGGTTTTAGGTATCGTCTCTTCATAATAGGCAAGAACGGACTTGAATGCTTTTTCAGCTGTTTGCTGGCAATGATAGCAAATGATTTCCATGGGTACGGGGCGCATAGTCAATCCATGCTTGGCGAACGACAAATCATCTCTTGCAAATTTCATCCATAATTTTGCAGTTTCCAAATCAGGCATGCAGGATCACTCCCTCATTTTTTATTGTCCAGGCAAGCATGGAGCGCTTTTGTGCTTTTTTTTCAAATTCCTCTTCCAGATAAACAAGAATATCCACGGGCTTCTTTGTTTCACCATTCACAGCCTTCCGCAAGATATCCATCATGATCAATTTGCGCTCAGGAAACGACGGAGCGATTACGGCAAGATCGATGTCGCTCCATTGGCTTTGTTGTTCGCGAGCATAAGAGCCGAACAGAATGATTTTTGAATTCGGTAAAATGCTTGTAATGGCTTTCGTAATATTTTTCAATTCATGATCTTTGTCCATGCAGAAGCCCCCCTTCTCTTTTTTTCATTATACCTTAACTTATTTGTTTTGTCTACAAAATAATTCATATGCGCAACCAATGGTAGCTTTGCTACCGCCTCTTTCGGAGAATGGGCCGACAAAGAGGTCGAGGCAAGCGGACCGACAAGCCCCATTACCCCCAAGAATCTGCGCTTCGGCGCAGATTCTTTTCAAAAAAAGACAAAAATTCCTTAGAGTCTCCCCTTCGCAAGGGGAAATTCGCGGCTTCTTACGTTTGCAAGGACGTAGTCCGCGGCAAATGTTAGAAGACCGCGATGTCTCGGCGGCAGCAAGCG
>JAISTB010000033.1 GCA_031272775.1 Fusobacteriaceae bacterium
TCAGTTGAAATCCAGACACTTTATTTTTAAACGAAATCGGAGTTGACCAAAATGCTGCTTTACCATGGTTCGCGAAACATTATCAAACAACCCGTTTTTGGAACGGGTAATTCACACAATGACTATGGACTTGGATTTTATTGTACGGAATCCATTGACCTTGCAAAAGAATGGGCTTGCACTGAAGAGACGAACGGATACGCCAATAAGTATGAAATTGATTTGTCGGGATTGACGATTATAAATCTCTCGTCAGACGACTACAATATTCTCAACTGGCTTGCACTGCTTGTAAACAACCGTACTTTCAGAATTACCAGCGATATCGCCACAGAAGGAAAACAATACCTTACAAAGGTTTTTCTGCCCGACACAAGTGACGCTGACATCATTGTCGGCTACCGCGCCAACGATTCTTATTTTTCTTTCGCCAACGCGTTTCTCAATAATGCGCTGTCGTTCGAACAATTGAGCAAAGCGATGGTTCTGGGGAAGCTGGGCATGCAGACGGTCTTGAAGTCGAAAAGAGCCTTTGGGTGTCTACGCTTCAAAGACGCCATTTCTGCGGAAAAGGAAGTCTATTATCCGAGCAGAGCGAAAAGAGATCTAGAGGCCCGGCAAGCATATAGGACCATGCAGTCAATCGCCCGCGCCGCTGACAGTATTTACCTCATTGATATCTTGCGAGGAGGTTGGAAAAATGACGACGCACGCTTACGCCGAAACATATCTGAATGACGCGATGAACAATTTGGGCGACATGTTCGATTACGCCATCAACGACTGCGGTTATGCTCCCGGTGATTTTTTCGATATGTTTATTTTAAGCGAGGTCGCACGTTATGTCGAACACGGAAACCCGAAATATGTTGCCGGATTGTCCGGCATAGAACTTGCCGATAAAGTTACCGGTCGAAACTCTGAACCGGTTCAAACGGCAGTTTGCAATATTGAAAAGAGCGCTGAATATTGGGCCGGTTGGGCCTTGGCGTATTACCAATGGATTACGGGCAAAAGTTTCATTGAAATAAAAAACAAGGGACTCACATTTCAGAAAATTCTATCACTGTATCCGACATTACACGAGGCGGACTTGTCAAAATTTGTGCAGGTTGCGGAGGAATATTATCCTCAACAGGATCCCGCCGGAAGCGTTTGAGAATGGATCAATCAAAAAATAACATATTCAGAGGAGGATAAAATGAAAGACGTGCATGATTTTTTGAAGAAGGTCGGAACCTATTACATCGCCACCATTGACGGCGACAGCCCGAGAGTGCGCCCCTTCGGGACAATCCACCTTTTTGAGGAGAAGCTTTGGATACAGTCAGGGAAGAAAAAGGATTTCGCGAAGCAGGTTGCTGCCAATCCCAAAGTGGAATTGAGCGCCTTTGATGGAGAACAGTGGCTGAGGATGTCCGCGACCCTTGTGGAGGACAATCGTCAGGAAGCGCAGGAGAGTATGCTGAATGAATATCAATCGCTGAAAAGAATGTATACCGCAGGCGACGGCAATTGCGTCGTTTATGCCCTGAAAGACGCGACGGCGACCTTTTACAGTTTTACTGCGGAACCCCGCGTCGTGAAATTCTGAGAATCTTCAGCCCTTCGGAGAATATCTTTCGTCGACGACAAATAAGGATTCTTGATGATACAAAATAGTATCCCGCCTTATCTCTTTTGTCCTGCAACCTGAAAGAGCAGGCCGCGAAAGACTTCGAAAATCTGCAGAACGTCATGTCCGGCGAATTCACAAAAGACGGACAGTTCAACTTCGGGGCCAAAATATTGCTTCCAATTTTTGGAACAATGTGGTATACTATGGCTGAGGTGATATCATGATTATCATGAAACTCAAAGCAGATAATTTGTATTGTTTTGATGACTTTGAACTTGATTTTTCCTATCCGAAGAAAATCGTAAAATCAACCATAGAATACGAATACCTGGAAGAAAGGCCAAATTTTCGTTTTAAACGGGTCAATATTATTTTTGGCGCCAATGCAAGCGGCAAGACGTCAATGGGACGATTGATGAGGGATATCGCTGGTTTTATTGCTGGATTTCCCGCTCCATTTGGATTGGGGGATAAAATAGCTGACAAAGCAAAGACAGCCTCATGTGAGTTTTGTTTTGTCTTTCGCCTGACACTTTACAGGTTTTATTTTACAATAAATGATAAAACAACGTTATCTGCGGGATTGGAAGCTACTGAAATCAAGAATAACGACTCCTTTGAGAACGCTTTTTCAAAGTTGACTGAAATTGCGCATTTTGATTCCGATGATACTTTTGAGACAAAGGTAAATGAAAGCGCCAGGATTATTGCCTCCCTGGATGCCATCAGAACGTGTTTCTCCTATCATTTGTATCTTTCCAATTTATATGAAGAATCACAGTACGCCTTGCAAGCCAGTCCGGATAGAAACCATTTGTCTGAAACCATGGATATTGTTTTGAGAACGTTTGATCAATCGATACTCCGTGTAAAGAAACTTGAAGAAGCGCAGGAATCTTCATACATAGAATTCAAAAACGGAGATAAAGTGTTGATTCAAGACGGCAAGGTTGTCAATCCTTCACGCTTGTCCAGCGGAACACTGGAGGCAATCAAAATCGCGCATTGTGTCGAACGGATACGTTCACAAACAAGCGCTGTTTTCTATATAGATGAGATTTTTTCCCGGACGCAAAGTGATCTTGAAATCGCAATTCTGAGCGTAATGATCGAATTGCTGGGAAAGCAATCGCAGCTTTTTTATACCACGCACAATACCAATATTCTGGAAATGAATCTGCCGATGCATGCATTCCTCTTCCTGAGAAAGAAAAATAAAGTGGAAGCCATCGACCCCGGTCGGGTAATCAAAAAAAACGACAGAAATCTCAAAATCGCTGTGGAAAATGATGTGCTTCGGACGATACCGAATACTGATTTATTGGATAGGCTTTTCGAGGTGACCGATGAAGAAAAGGAGAATTTATAGTGAACCTCCGGTAGTCTATTTCGTGGAGGGTGAAACTGAGCAAGCTGTAGTCGACGCAATCAAAGGAACGTACATCCTACCGGGAAAATCATACGTACTCCCGATTGCCCAAAAAGGAAGAGAACGCTCAATCAGAGAAAAAATCCGGCAACTGAAGCCAGATACAATCTGCGTTCTGGTATTTGACGGCGATATATTTAAAAGAAAAACAGGAAATTATGAGCTTCTGATGTCTAATATAAAATTGTTTCAAAATGCCCCGAATTTGAAGCAGACAATTGTCGTGTGTCAGAACATAATCTCGAGGATGAATTGGTCAAAGCGACGAATCTGAAAAGTATCAAGGACTTGTTGAATTCAAAGTCAATTGCTGAAGTAAAAGGGGATATCATCAAAAATGAGGATACCTTGCTGGACTTCATCGTCAATTGCAGGAGCGGATTCCTCACGAGTATGATATTGTCAGCGGCGCCATGGCAAACGATCAGATCTGGAATTACATCGCGGATTTTATTTCTGGCATATTGACAAGAGAACAGTTTTGGGTTCTCGCCAAATTCAAATACCCGACCAATCAAGTGGCGTTTTGCACAGAGCGCGCGTTGTCTTTCGTTAAATTTATAGGTTCCTACGAGGTGAAATCATGAAAGGAAGAGAAAGGCAAAAAGAAAATGATTTATTCTTTGTCTGCTCAGTCATTGAATATATAGGACGTATGACAAAAAACAACCGAAGTGAGATTGTTTCAAAAGTAGGAAAAACGGAGTTGCAGAGGTTAATGGACCTGGCCGATGTATTTCATTGTGAACCGATTGAAAAGACCGCGTCAGAATTGATTGATCGTTATGGGATAACGGAAGGAAATTTTGACAATGTTGCGGAATGTAAGTATAATGTTCCCACATTTTTCGACATCGGCAAAGTATATAAACGTCTTGTCCTTTCTATTGCCCGGGCAGAGAATTTACCCATTATTGACGCGTTGATCAAGGTGTATTCTTCATGGGTTGACAAAAAAATACAAGACTATAATTCCAGTATGTATTTTGAAAATCCGGAATATTTATTTGAATCCTACAAAGCGGGATATCCATTATAATTCCCGATCCTCTTTCAAGCGAAAAGCAGTCTGTTATTACAGGCAAGGTGAGGCGTTATGAGGGAATTGCCCAATCGTAAACCCAATAGGTTGACAGGATATGATCATCGGAATTATTAAGGAGCCCACGCATGAAAATCACGGACGTTTTAAAGAAAAAATTCGGATATGGCATGTGTCGGATTTTACCCAAAAACCGCAAAGAATTTCTCGATGTTTCCGGAGTGGGGAAAGCGAAACTTGACCGGTATGGCGACCTTTTCCTGGAAGAAATCAAAAACTGGAAGATAGAAAACGCAACAAAAGGAGCTGAAAATGGCAAAAAGCCGAATTGACACCGCGATTCAAAATCACAACAAAAATTACAACTGCTGTCAGTCTATCGTCTGCGCATACTCGGATCTCGCCGGGATTCCCGCGAAAGACGCTTTTCGCATGACGGAAGGCCTGGGTTCGGGCGTCGGCGTGTATTCCATCTGCGGCGCCGTCAGCGCCATGGCGGTACTGGCTGGGCTTCTTAACAGCGACGGGGATCTGGACGCGCCCGCGACCAAGAAAAGCACCTATGAAATTGATCAGCGCTTGATTGAGCTTTTCCGCGACAAGCACGGATCCATCGACTGCGTGGATCTGAAGGGAATCCGGGAAGGTTCCGCGCCCATTCGCAGCTGCATGGGCTGCATCGTGGACTGCGCCCGCATTGTGGAGGAAAACCTCTTTCCCGGGCGGTTTGACCCCTACGCGGGGGAGGAGTATTGAAAACAAATTCAGGAGGAATAATTATGGAAAGAAAAAGAGTGACGGCGATGTATTTCAGCGCCACCGGCACAACGGAAAGAATTGCCCTTGCCATCGCGAAAAAAGTCGGCGAAGACCTGGGGCTTCCCGTGGAGAAATTTGATTTTACGCTACCCAACGTCCGGGCGGTCAAAAAGGCCTTCGGACCGGAAGATATTGTGATTTTCGGAGCGCCTGTCATCGCGGGGCGGGTCCCCAATGTTCTCTTGAAGTACCTCGGAACCCTTGCGGGAAACGGCGCCCTCTGCGTCCCCCTTGTCCTCTACGGCAACAGGAATTATGACGACGCGCTGATCGAACTCAGGGACATCCTCGCCCAAGGCGGCTTCAAACCCGTAGCCGCCGCAGCCTTTATCGGAGAGCATTCATTTTCGGATATTCTCGGCAAAGGGCGGCCCGACGGGAAAGATCTCGATGTCGCTTGCGATTTTGCGGCCGGAGTGGCGAAAAAGATTTCCGGCGCGGATTTTGACGAGGACAAGCTTGTGGCGGTAAGAGGCGAGACGCCCATCCGGCCCTACTACCAACCGAGGGATTCCAAGGGCAATCCCATCGATATCCGGAAAGTCACGCCCAAAACAAACGGGAAATGCGTCAATTGCAAGCTTTGCGCGATCGTCTGCCCCATGGGCTCCATCAAGTACGAGTATGTGGGAGAACTCCAGGGAATCTGCATGAAATGCTGCGCCTGCGTAAAAAAATGCCCCGTCGGGGCAAAGTATTTTGACGATCCCAATTTTCTCTATCACAAGGAGGAATTGGAGCTGCAGTACGCGAGAAGAGCCGAACCGGAGACATTCCTCTGAGTTATTTTTTACTGATCAAAATCAAGCAACTGTTGGGCGCGAGGACGTAATTTCCGATAATGTCCTCCCCTTCCCCGGTAAAATCCGTTTCCCGCTCTATGGCCGTATCGACCAGGACGCGCCATTCCGTTCCCGCAACGGGCGCGGGCAGCACAAACGTCAGCGGACTGTGATAGGAATTGAGCGCCACGTGGAAGCGGACGCCGGTTTCTCGGTCAAACAGCGTAAAAGCAATGCTCAAAGACGTCCGGCTGAAATCGGGCGCGTTCAAATTCACTCCATGGAGCGCCACATCGTATTCATCGCCGCCCCGGAGGTTTTCCAGCTCAAGATAGACGGGATTTCTGAAGATTTTGTATTTTTTCCGCAGGGCGATCATGTTCCGGACAAAGGCGTGGATATCGGAAAAATTGCTCTGGGCCCTATCCCAGTTGATCCAGGTCGAAAAATTGTCCTGGCAGTAGGGGTTGTTGTTGCCGAACTGCGTATGGCCCAATTCATCCCCCATCCGGATCATCGGCGTCCCCTGGGAGATCAGGAGGATCAGGAACATATTTTTAATCAGTTTTTTCCGCAAGGCCCGTAAAGCGGGGTTGTTTGTAATGCCTTCCTCGCCCCAGTTGGCGGAAAAATTCTGGTTTTCGCCGTCGTTGTTGTTTTCACCGTTATTGAGGTTGTGCTTTGTATTGTAGCTCACGAGGTCCATCATCGTAAATCCGTCGTGGGAAGTTACAAAATTGATGCTGGCGCCGGGTTTGCGCTCGTCTTTTTTGAAGAGATCGGGGCTTCCGAATATCCGCTTCAAGAGCTCCGGAATCTGCTCAAAATCTCCGTGCACAAAACGTCTCACCACATCGCGGTATTTGCCGTTCCATTCGCTCCAGCCCCTCGGCATGTCGCCGAGATAGTAGCCGCCCATGTCCCAGCTTTCCGAGATCAGCTTCGCGTCTTTGAGGACAGGGTCCTCCGCGATGTCGTCCAGGATCGAGGGGGAGAGCCATTGGCCGTCGGCGTCCTTCCCGAGGATGGACGCGAGGTCAAAACGGAAGCCGTCCACGCCCACAATTTCATACCAGTAGCGCAGGGATTCCATGATGATGCGTTTTGAGATCGGCGCGCTGCAATTGAAGGTATTGCCGCAGCCCGAATAATTCTTGTAATCGAGGCGGTTTTTCTCAAGCATATAAAAGGTCTCCCGGTCCATGGCCTTGAAGTTGTAGACGGGGCCCTTCCGGTTCCCTTCGGCCGTATGATTGTAGACGACGTCAATATAGACTTCCATGCCCTTTGCGTGCAATTCCCGGACAAGGGCTTTCAATTCGGCGATCTCGTCGGCGCCGTCCCCAAGGGAACTGGACGAGTATTTTTTCGTAGCCGCGAAAAAGCCTATGGGATGGTAACCCCAAACATTTTTCAGCGCCTCCCCGGTCAGGCTCTTGTTGAGGGTCTTGTCGTCCCATTCAAAAACCGGCATCAGCTCCACGGCGTTGACGCCGAGATCCCTGAGCCAGGGAATTTTCTCCGCGAAGCCCGAATAGGTTCCGGGGGCCAGCACGTGAGAATTGGGGTTTTTCGTAAAAAAACCGATATGGGCCTCGTAGATCACAAGGTCTTCTATCGGTATGCGAAGGTGGTTCGTCTTGTTTTTTGTTTTCCGGACCACGATATTTTTTTTCTTGTCGTACTGCCCGTCGCCCGTATAGGAAAGGGCGCAGGGGTCCAAAAGTTCTGGAGATTCATCGATAATCCACGTATACATGGCGTCTTCTTTGAGATTTTTCACAAAAATATGCCAGATGTCTCCCGTTCTGTTTGCGGAAGGATCCAGCACAAAGGTTTTGTCCGGCGTCAGATCAATATTGTTGAAATAGAGATTCAAGGTAACCTGTTCGCAATTTTTTGCGTATATCGCAAAATTTACGCCATCGTCCCGAACGCTTGCCCCAAGTTCCGGGGCGCCCTTTTCCGTCAAATACATATCATCACCGATCCTCTGAACATAGTTAAATTATATAATAAACGGTTTGAAATGTCAACGACATAGTGATATTTGTCGGGATTGAACAAAAATAAATACAAAAAATACAAAATTTTGCTTGCAAAAATTCTTGTTTTGTAGTATACTCTACACAAGTTTTTAACTTTTGGGGGATACTCATGTCGCGTACCGTCGTCATTATCAGCATACTTCTCGGTCTATTGCCCGTCATTGGAGCGATGGACTTTATGCTGTATAATCCGGTTAGGTAGCGAACAAGGGGAAAAAGCGTATCCGCGGACTTCCCCGCGTAATCATCAAGCAAAGACGGCAACCTGGCTGAAAATGAGCAGGTTGCTTTTTTTATCACAGACTGACGGGGTGAATATATGACTTAGCGTAACGACAGCGATTGCATTACGGAAAAAGGCTACAGGCAATATCATATTGAAAAGGAGTGAGAACATGTTACTGTTTATTTTTGCAATGAGTCCGATTCTGCTGGTTTTGATCGGCATGATCGGTTTCAATCTTTCGGGAAAATACGTAGGTCCTGCGGCTTCCGTCTACGCGGCGATTATTTGTATTCTCTATTTCAACAAAGCGGATTATATGGTGACAAACGGTCTGGCCAAGGTGATCGGCGTCGATTATTACCAGGGGGCCAAAGAAGGCTTCAAGATCTTCTGTCTGATCTGGCCGGCCTTTATTGTGCTGAAGACGCTGATGAATACCGGCGCCATCGAAAAGATCAAAGAAGCGCTTTCGGGCGTTACGGATGACAAACGGATCCAGCTGATCTTGATCGGCGAGCTTTTCGTCGTGTTCCTCGAAGGAGCGGCGGGAGCGGGCAGTCCCGCGGCCGTGGCCGGTCCCTTCCTCGTGGCGCTGGGGATTGATCCCGTGCTTTCTGCGGCCATTGCCCTCATCGGCGACGGCATCTGTACGTCTTACGGCGGCGCAGGGCTCTCGACGATCGGCGGCGGGGCCTATCTCGTTCAGCAAGGCGTCGCGACCGCCAAGATGAACGGTATGATGGCGGCCCGTCTCCACATCTGGGGATATATGATCGCGCCCGCGCTGATGATTTATCTCGTGTATGGGCGGAAAGGGTTCAAAAACCTCAAGGGCTACCTGCTCTGGGCAAGTTTGTCGACGCCCGTGGTACTGATTTTCACGACTCATGTGCTGGGTCCGGAATTTGGCAGCCTCGGCACAGGAGCGATTTCCCTCGCTCTTTCGGCGGCCTTCCTGATGTTGGTCAAATTCAAGACGCCCGAGGAATACAAACAGACCGTCACCCTGACCGCGCAGAGCAGCCAGTATGGGAAATTGCAGGCCTTCGCGCCTTACATCCTCATCGTGCTGGGCCTTCCCATTGTGCGCTTTACGGTACCCTGGAAGATCCTCACGATGTTCGGCTATATCGTATGGGTAAATACGGTGCTCTTCCTCTGCTCCTTCTTCGGGGCCATGATCCTCAAAGTCAAACTTTCCGACTATTTCAAGATCGTGGGGAATTGTTTCAAGACCCTTTTCCCGGCCTTTATCACCATCGGCTCCCTGCTCGTCGTGAGCAGCCTCATGAACCACTCGGGCATGATCCGGATCATGGCGGAATACTGCGCCCGGATCGCGGGCAGGATCTATCCGGCCATGGCGGTACTCATCGGCGGTATCGGCGCCTTCATCACGGGCACCTGCCTCGGCTCCAATATCATGTTTGCCCCCATGCACCTGATCGCGGCCCAGAACCTCAACCTGAACGTCCTGACCATCTTCGCCGGGTCCAATACCGGCGGTTCCCTCGGGAATATGATCTGTCCCAACAACGTTATCGCGGCGGCGGCCACTGTGGGCGTCATCGGAAAAGAAGGGGCCATTATGAAAAAGACCTTCAAAGCCTTTTTCTTCCTGATTCCCGTCTATATGGTCGCGACGATGATCTATACCTTCATCGTTTTCCCCAACTGGACGATCTGATCGGAAAAAACTGTTGGAAAAATGCGAAAAAAGAGGTATAATGTGTCAGATCATCCAAACGTAAAAAGGAGGAAAATGTAAATGGATATTCAAAGAAAAAAGATGGGCATCATCGGCGCTGGGCACGTGGGAAGCCATGTGGGCCTGGTCCTGAGCCTTCAAGGGGTATGCGACGAAATTGTCATGGTGGATATTGATAAGGACAAGGCCTATTCCCAGGCCCTCGATTGTATGGACGCCGCGCCTTTCTGCCCGAACCGGGTGACGATCACGGCCGGCGAAATGGCCGATCTCAAAGACGCCGACATGGTCGTGATTTCCGTGGGATCCATCATCGCCGGAGACCGGCTGGCCGAACGCGACATCTCCGTGGGCCTCGTCAAACAAGTGATTCCCGACCTGATGAAAACGGGCTTTAACGGATACATCCTGGTGATCACGAACCCCTGCGATATCATTACCTACGCCGTGTGGAAACTTTCGGGACTGCCGTCCCACAAGGTCATCGGGACGGGAACGGGGCTTGACTCCTCCCGTCTGAAGCGGATTTTGAGTAAACACAGCGGCGTGGATCCCCACTCCATCGACGCCTATATGATCGGCGAACACGGAGATTCGCAGTTCGCGGCGCTTTCATGCGCTTCCTTCGCCGGAAAGAAAATGACGGAATTGATGAAAGAAAAACCGGAAGTGTTCGGAAAACTGGACTTTGACGCGATCAGTACCGAAGCGGCCCAGGCCGGCTGGGAAGTCTTCAAAGGCAAAAAGAGCACGGAATTCGGTATCGCATGCACGCTGGCGCGGCTTGCCAACGCCATTTACCGGGATGAAAAGAAAATTTTCCCCGTCAGCACGCTCTTCAACGGCGAATACGGCTACAGCGGCGTTTATGCCGGCGTTCCCGCCGTCGTTGGACAGAACGGCGTCGAATATATCATCGAGCTGCCGATCAGTGAGGACGAAAAGAAAAAACTGGAGCGGACCATGGCGACAATCCGCAAACACGTGGAATCCACGGGATTATAAGACGCGCGGAAATTTTCCTGTCGAGCTTTTCCGACGCGAAATTTCCGATGGCGGACAAAAAGGGCGCGATGGCTTGTCGCGCCCTTTTGCCGTGTCATTTGTTTTCGCCGTTTTTCTATATGAACTTGCTTTCGCAAGCAGGGAATGACTGTATCAAGCGTTATGCGATTTCTTCCCGTAATTCCGCGCCGGCGTCTTCTCCGGAGACGGACGGGGAACCCTTTTTGGAGGATTTGAGCTTGTGCTCGGCCATAATCGCCAGAACCGCGGACTCGATTTGCGCAAACAGCGCTTTGTCTTCTTCGAGCTTGGCTTTGACATTTTCCTTGCCCTGACCGAGACGCATATCCCCGAAGCTGAACCAGGCGCCGGCTTTGGCGATGACGTTATTCTCAAGAGCCAGCTCAAAGATTTCCCCGGTCCGGGTGATACCCCTGCCGTACATGATCTGGAAGGCGGCTTCCTTGAAGGGCGGCGCCACTTTGTTTTTCGTGACCTTGACGATGGTTTCGTTACCGATCACGTCGTCGCCCTGCTTGACGGAACCGATCCGTTTGACTTCCATACGAACGGAAGAGTAGAATTTGAGCGCTTTCCCGCCGGTCGTGGTCGTCTGGGGCCCGAAGCCGAAGCCGCCGATTTTTTCCCGGATTTGGTTGATGAAGATCATGGTGGTTTTGGATTTGTTCAAGGTGCCCGTCAGTTTGCGCAGGGCCTTGGACATGAGTCTCGCCTGAAGGCCCATCTGCTGGTCCGACATCTCGCCGTCGATCTCGACCTTGGGGACGAGGGCGGCAACGGAATCGACGACGATGACATCCACGGCGCCGGAGCGCACGAGCATGTCGGCGATTTCCAGGGCCTGTTCCCCGTAATCGGGTTGGGAAATCAGAAGTTCGTCCACATCGACGCCCAGATTTTTGGCGTATTCAGGATCCAAGGCGTGCTCCGCGTCGATAAAGGCGCCGATTCCGCCGGCCTTTTGGGCCTCGGCGAGGATATGGAGGGCGATCGTGGTCTTGCCCGAGCTCTCCTGCCCGTAGACCTCGATGATTCGTCCCCGGGGAACGCCCCCTACGCCAAGGGCCATGTTCAAGTTCAGACTCCCGGTGGAAATGACTTCCACGGCCATGCTCTGACTTTCGCCCAGCTTCATGATGGAGCCGTCGCCGAAATCTTTTTTGATCTGCTTCATGGCAAGATCCAGCGCCTTGACTTTTTCAGGATTCAGGGGCTCCCGCGAAATTTCTTTTCCGCTCTCCTTGCCTTCTTTTTCTTTCAATTCTTTGATCTCTTTGATATTTTTGATCTCGCTCATGTTTTCCCTCCCTTCGATATGATCGCGTTTCATGGTCTCGCCGGTCTCTCCGGTCTTTTTGTTTTCTCCGCTTTCTCCGGCTTCCCCGGTTTCTTTGGCGTCTTTGATCAGTCTGATCTCTTTGTTTTCTTTGCTTTCTTTGTTGTCTCCCTTTGGTCTCGCCATGGCACACCCTCCCGTGTTGAAAAAATAAAACTATAAATAACTATATATACGAATTATAACATAAAATCTTATAATGTCAAGGCTTTTTTTTCAAATGAGCAAAAATTTTTCGACGCGGGAAATTTTCTTTTTGCTGAAAAATTACGCCTGATTTTCCAAAAAAAGCGTAAAAACTATAGACAAATCGGGAAATGAGGTGATATAATGAAATATATGGATCAAGAGGGCTGAAATGATTAAAGATTTTCTGATAAAAATGCTGTATCGCTGCTATTATGCCCGTTACCTGCTCAGCGAAATGGGGAAATCCGACCGGCACAAGGAATGGAGCACGGTCGCCGAAGGCTTCGTGGCCTTCAATAACAAGAGGGTTCTGCGGAAATACCGGAACGGGAAGGTTTCCCCGGACAGGATCCTGATTTTGCTGCCTCACTGTTTGCAGAGCAGTTTTTGCCCGCTCAGGATCACCACGGAAATCAGGAATTGTAAAAACTGCGGAAAATGCGTGATCGGCAGGCTCCAGCAACTTTCGGACACATACAAAGTCTCTACAAAAGTGGCGACAGGAGGGACTTTGGCGAGAAAATACATCAAAGAAATAAAAGCAAAACTGGTAATCGCCGTAGCGTGCAAACGGGATCTGATTTCAGGAATTTGTGATACCATCCCGGCGGTGGATGTCTACGGCATATTCAATGAAATAGTCAACGAACCCTGCCTCGATACCACGGTTTCCGCGGAGAAAATAGAGGCGGTCCTAGCGATGGTCTGCCAAAACTGAAGGGCGGGGTCAGTGGAGACTACAAATCAATTGGAGGAAAAATGAAAAGAGCACTGTTGATTTTGGCGATATTCTTAGGCGGGGCCTTGACGGCCTTCGCCGGGGAGCGGGATGATCTCACCTATCTGGATGAATTATACAGCCAGAAAAAATTCTCCCTCGCCATCGAGGAATCCAACAAGTTTATCTCGGCGTATCCGAAGTCCAGGTACATCCCGAGGGTGGCCGAGCGCCTCGCGAAAACCTATTTCCTCGAAGGGGATTACGCCAACGCGGCAAAATTTTTCAAGCTTACCGCCGATACCAACAAAAAACAATCGGACGACGAGCTCAATTATTACCTCATGCGCGCCTACGCCGCCATGGGCAATAAAAAAGAAAGCGACTATTACCAGCTTTTGATCGGACGGTCCAGCGAATATTACCAGCGCGGGGTCTACGAGGTCGGCATGGAATATATCGCCCGGGAGAATTATTCCGCCGCCGCGGGCAAACTCGAAGAACTGGTATTGAGCGGCGGAAAATACAAAAACGACGCGCTTTTGGGCCTTGCTCTGATGGACTACAACTCGAAAAAATACGACGCCGCGGCCGGGCGCCTGAATCAACTGGGCCAGATCAAGCAGAACGACAAGAATTTTGCCGTTGTCAACTATCTCCTCGGCAGCGTTGCCGCCAAAACGAACAAGAAAACCCAGGCCATGGAATACTTCAAGGCCGTAACCGATAAAGACGCGACGTCCACCTACGGCAAGCGCTCCCTCGTCTCGCTGGCGGAGCTCTATATGGAAGCCAATCGCACGGCCGACGTCGAAAAACTTCTGGGCGCGGTCCAGAGCGACAAAGAAAAAAACGAGATCTATGTGATGCTGGGCGACGGCGCCGCCGACAGCAAAAATTACGCCAAGGCCGTCTCTTATTATCAGAAAAATACCGATCCGAAAAACCTGCAGGCCATCTACGGCCTGGGCTATTCCTACTATCGGCAGGGGCAGTACGCCGAGGCGCGCAAGCAGTTTGACAAACTGGCGAATACCTCTTATTACGCGCGTTCCCTGTTTTACAGCTTCAACTGCGATTTCAAGCTCAAGGACTACAAGCGGATCCTTGAAAAGCGCAACGTCCTCGATAAGGTGAAACTCTCCCAGGACGACGCCGCCAACATCCGGGAGATCATCGCCAACGCCGCCTACGAGACCGGCGACATGGCTCTCGCCAATACCTATTACCGCGATATCTACGGAAAGAATCAGTCCGCGGAAAATTTGTACAAAGTCATCGTCGTGGCCGCGAAAAACGGTGATATTCCGTCCCTCGAAAAGGCTTTCGGGGATTATGTCAAGGCCTGGCCCGACGACGCGGTCTACCGGACGCGGATCTACAACGCCATGGGGACGACCTATTACGACAAAAACCGGATCAACGACGCCATCGACATTTACAAGCAGTATCTCGAAAAAGGCGAAGATCCCACGATCCTTGAAAATCTCAAGGCCATGCTCCTCAATACAAAGCGCTACGGCGAACTGTTGACCTATCTCGAAAAAAGTCCCGTTACGGCCGAAAACAATTATCTGAAAGGCATCGCGGCCCTGGGTCTTGCCGACTACGACAAGGCGAAGAAGAGCTTCGACCTCGTGATCGCCGACGGCGCGGCCGACCCGGAACTTTCCGCCAAGGCCAAATTGGGGAAAGTCCGGACGGATTTTCTCAACGGAAAATATCAGGATACGATCAAGGACGGCGACGCCTATCTGACGCTGAAGGACGCTCCCGACAAGGAGGAGGTTTTGGACAAAATCGGCATCAGCTGGTTCCGCCTCGACAATTTCGCCAAGAGCCGCGAGACCTACGAGAAGCTCGCGGGGAACCCGCAGTATGACGAATACGCCAATTTCCAGATCGCCGAAAGCTGGTACGGCGAAAAGAACCTGCAAAAAGCCAGAGAGAGCTACAAGGCCGTTTACGACCGCTTCCCGAACGGAGAATATTCGGAAAAAGCCTATTACTGGTATCTCAATACGCTTGCCAATATGGGGGACATGTCCGCCTTTGATCGGGACAAGGGTCTCTTCCTCGAAAAATACCCCAAAAGCCAGATGCGGGACAACATCCTGATGCTTTCCGGCGCGGTTTATGAGACCATGAAGGATAACGAAAAGGCCGTCGAGTATTATCAGAACCTCTATGACAGCTCAAAAAATGAGAACATCAAGGCCAACGCCGCCGAGAGGATCATGGAGATTCTCCTGATCAACAACAAAGTGGAGGACGCGAAAAAATTTGTCGTCAAGATGCCCGAAGGGGAAATGAAGATGTATTACAGCTCCATCATCTATGAGAAGGACGGCAACGAGGACGCGGCCCTCAAGGAATACGAAAAACTCAAGAGTTCACCCAAATACGGCGATTACGCCTATCTCAATTCCGGCACCTATTATTTCGCGAAAAAAGATTTCGCCAAGGCCAGAGAGAACTATCAGAAATCCCTCGATATGGAAAAAAGCAAATACAAGGACCTCGCCACGTTTCAGCTGGCCGCGTGCGACGAGATGGAAGGGAATTGGGAACAGGCCTACCGGGGCTACACAAAATGCTACGTGCTCTATCTCGGCAAATATTACCAGGTTGCCAAGATCAAAGCGGGACAGATGGCGGAAAAGACCGGAAAATTGCAGGAAGCAATCAATATTTATAAAGAGTTGTACCAAATGGGAGACGCGTTGTCGTACAAGGAATTTGTCACAGAGCGTATGGTTTATTATTCCATCAAGTCCAACCGGAAAGATGAGGCCCGGAAGTACAATACGGAACTGGCCAGACTCAACCAGGGCCTTGCGGACAAATATGCCGAGATCATCAAATAACGGTTTGACCATCAGAATCAAGGAGGCAGAAAATGAAAAAAATTGCGTTGGGTCTGTTGCTTGTGTTTTCCCTTTGCGCGTCCGGCGCCCGTGAAGTGGTGCTCGATAAAGAAGTGGTGGGCGTGAATAAGGCCCAGCTCGATCAGAAGAAAATTTCCGCGGAGAATATCACGATAGAGGAAGAAATCGACGAAGAGGAAACGGGCGAATTCGTCAGCAGCGCCAGAGCCGGGGGAGAGGAACAGATCAAAGTGGCCGAGCAGGACAAGAGCCGGCTGACCCGGGAAGTGTCGACGGTTCCCAAAAAGGAGAAGAAGCGGGGCGGCGCGATCAAATGGATCCTCGGCGCTATCGGCGTTACGGCGGCCCTCGTCGTGGCCTTGTAAGTATGACAAAAAGCACTTGATGAAGGAGAGAACTGTATGTATTGGCTGAAGAGCGGTGGAATTTTAATGTATTTTATCGTCGCCATGTCCGTGATCGGTTTCGCGGTGATCATTGAGCGACTGATCTATTTCGGCATCCGGGAACGGCACAACAACGGAGAGATCACGCCCGCCGTCAAAAAAAGCATCGAAGGCGGCAACATCAAAGAAGCCGTTCTGGCCCTGGACAAGGAAAAAAGCTCCAGTTCGCGGGTACTCTGCGACGTGCTGATCTATTACTACAAAACGAAAAGCGCCAATGTGATTTCCCTGGAAGAGAAGGCCAAAGAAAGCGCGATGGCGAGACTTCCGATGATCGAGCGCAACATGTGGCTGCTGTCCCTCGTGGCAAACGCGACGCCGCTCCTGGGGCTCCTCGGTACGGTAACGGGCATGATCAAAACCTTCCACGCCGTATCCATTTACGGAACCGGAGACGCGTCCGTCCTCGCGGCGGGGATCTCCGAAGCGCTCATTACCACGGCGGCCGGATTGATCGCCGCCATACCCGCTCTCTTCTTCTACAATTATTTCAACCGGAAAATAGATGAGACCGTCAGCCATATCGAGAAAAACTCGACAGAATTGATCAATTTATTCCGCTGACCGCGGAAAAACACGGAGTGAATCATGAAAATCGAACGATTGCGCAAGCGAAAAGGGGAATTGATCCTCAATATTACGCCGCTCATCGACGTTGTCTTTCTGCTTTTGATCTTTTTCCTCGTGGCGACGACCTTTGAGGATTTCAGCAGCGGCATCAGCATCGACCTGCCACAGTCCACGGTCCGGGAGATACAGGACATCAGCGGCATCCAGGTCTTGATCGCCGCCAACAAAGAGCTTGTCCTCAATTATAAAGAGGGCGCGAAGATTGTCCAGCTCAAAGTCAACAAAAACCGGCTCAAGGACGAAGTGAAAAACCGGCTCGCCATGAGCGCCAAAAAAAACGTACTGATCAGCGCCGACAAAAAGACCGACTACGGTTTTTTGATAGACGTCATGACCCTCGTCAAAGAAGCGGGAGCGACTTCGCTGGATCTGGATACCGCCGAGCAGAAGTGACGCTCAGGTTTCCGTTACGGGCAATAAGGGGATGAACGCCATGAAGTTAGTAGATTGTTTCAGCTATATCCTGTCGTTGGCCGTCAATATCGCGATCCTTTTTGTGATCCCCCAGATCACGACGAAGACCGTGACGGACAAGACCATAAAAGTAGGCCTCGTGGCCTATGAGGATACGACAAAAGTCCAGGTCAAGACCAAGGGCGAGGCCAAAAAAAACACGAGCCGCAGCAATATTTCCAATCAAACAAAAAACGAAAACAAGGTGGAAACCGAAACGGCGGCCGCTCTGAAAAAAGAAGAAGCCCTGAAGAAAATCAATGAAAGCGCGAAAAAGCCCGAGATCAACGTCCTCGCCAGCGAGGCCGGCAAGCGGGAAAGCGGCTATCCCGGCATTGCGGCGGGAATCCGGGAAAAAGACCTTTCGGAGGGGATCGCGGTCAACGCCGAGGATCTGGCCATACAGAAGACAAACCCCGGAGACCTTACGGAAATTCGGGAACGGGAAGAAAAACTGCGCATAGAGTCGCCTGACGTCATCGCCATCAATACGGAAGTCGGAAACGACATCACCTTTGACCGGATCCTTGAGGAGGAAGAGGAGACCATCGGTCTTCCCGGAGGCTACCGGCTGGGGACCGTGGACGGCGACGTCGTGGCCCGCTGGGATGACGGCAACAAGGAGCCGGTTTATCCCGAAAGCGCCCAGCTCAGGGGTATGCACGGCACGGTGCGCATCCGGGTGACCATCGATGAAAACGGCAATATCACGAGATTTGTCATGGAAAAAGGCAGCGGCGTCCCCGAGATCAATCAGGCCATCGAGGAAGTGGGGCGGACCTGGAAGATCTACCTCAGCAAAAGGGGCCTCAACGTGCAGGGCGACGTCATTCTTGACTACAATTTTACCTTGCGGGGATACAATTAGAAAGGAGCGGCGCAAAGAAAAACAAAGCCGTTGAACATGAAAAACGCGTGAAGGTCCCGGGATCTTCCGTGAAAGTGGAGGGGAAAACCGTGAATCTATTGGGTTTCAGAGTTTATGGCGCGTTACGGAGCCAATTGGAGGGGAATGTCGAAAACGAGTTGACGTTTACGGAACACGAGGATGATTTTTTGCGCTACGCAAAATCCAAGCGCTATGAGGCCATCTTGCTGGAGGAAACGACCTTCCAGAAGGACAACCTCCTGGCTTTGATCCGTCTCGTCAAAAATCTGCAACGAAACGCCGTGATTATCATATTCGGCGAGACGTCAAACCTGGAACTCATCGCGGGTTGCATCAAAGCGGGCGCTTACGACTATATCCTGATCCCGGAAGAGGCCGCCAACGTGATCCGCATCATCGAAAAATCCGTCAAAGACAGAAAATTGCTGGCTGAAAAGATTTCCCGCAGCAAGATCACCGGCGGGACGCTGATCGGGCAGAGCAAAGAAATCGTGGAAATGTACAAGATGATCGGCAAGGTGGCCAGTATTCGTCTGCCGGTTTTGGTGTCGGGCGAAAAAGGGACCGGGAAAGCCAGCGTGGCCAAGGCCATCCACCGCTTTACGGATTCGGCTGACGACGTTTTTATCAGCATCAACTGTCTTTCCTTTCCCATGGATCTTCTGGAACGCAGACTTTTCGGATATGAGACCGGCGCCTTCAAAGAGGTGCTGCTCCCGCAGATGGGGGATCTTGAAAAGGCCAACGGAGGGACGCTTCATCTGGGGAATATTGAGGCCCTGACACTGGATTTGCAGTCAAAATTGCTCTATTTTCTCGAAGAGGGAAAATTCTGCCGCATGGGCGGTATAGAAGACATTTCCTCCGACGTGCGGATCATCGCGACGACGAGCGAAAATATCGAGGAAATGATCAGCCAGGGGAAATTCATCGATGAATTGTATCGAAAATTGAAAATTCTCGAAGTGAATATCCCGCCGCTCAGAGACAGAATCGGCGATATTCCGCTGATCATCGACAATTTCCTGACCGAATGTAACGAAGCCATGAGCAAGAACATCAAAGGGGTCAGCAAACCGGCCTTAAGCCGCATCTTGCGCTATGAGTGGCCCGGAAACGTCAACGAGCTCAAGGGCGCGATCAAGTCGGCGGTCGCTCTCTGCCGGGGCAATTCCATCCTCGTGGAAGATCTGCCGGGGACGGTATTGGGGACAAAAATCGTAAAGAAAAAAGGGGACGGGCAGAATTCCGTCCTCAAAGAGTGGGTGAAAAACGAGATTTTTGTCAATCGGGGCAGCAGCCGGAACAATTACTATTCCAATGTGATTTCCAAAGTCGAAAAAGAGCTGATCAGACAGGCGCTGGAAATGACAAACGGGAAAAAGGTGGAAACCGCCGAACTTTTGGGTATTACGAGAAACACCCTGCGGACGAAGATGAACGCCTACGGACTCGAATAACAAGGCGCTTCTGCGATTCACCCGTTTTTTATGACAACAAGCTCATAGGCCCTCGTTCCGAGGCCTATTTTTTCGCCATGCGCCAGGCAGGTCCGCCACTCGGACTCTTGAGAGGTATTCACAAAATGATCGTGATGATCGACGAAATCGCGCGCGGCCATATTGTCAGAAAGGACGGCGTTGGGCAAAGGCGCCGTCTTGAGGCAGGCGTCGGCGCAGGCCTGATCGAGCGCCAGCGGATCAAAGGAGGCGAACATTCCGATATCGGGGAGAATCGGCGCGTCATTTTCCGGATGGCAGTCACAGTAGGGCGAAATATCCAAAACCAGCGAAATATGAAAATTGGGTCTGCCGTCCACGACGGCCTTGCAGTATTCGGCCATGCGGCAGTTCAAAAGCGCCGAGGCGTTGTCGTTTTCGAAGGAAATAGCGTCAAAATTACAGGCGCCCAGGCATCTGCCGCAGCCCACGCAATTTTCCTTGACGACGGTCATGATTTTTTTCGCCTCATCAAAGAAAAGTCCGCCGTTTGCGCATTCGGGATAGCATTTGCGACAGCCCCGGCAGCTTTCGGGATCGATATCGGGTTTCCCGCTGCTGTGCTGGTCTTTTTTTCCTGCCCGGGACCCGCAACCCATGCCGATATTCTTGATGGCGCCGCCGAAGCCGGTCATTTCGTGTCCTTTAAAATGCGTGAGACTGATGAAGACATCGGCGTCCATGACGGCCCGGCCGATCCTCGCTTCTTTGACATACTCGCCGCCCGCGACGGGAACGGCCACGTCATCGGTCCCTTTGAGCCCGTCGCCGATCAGAATCGGGCAACCGACGGTCATGGCGGTAAATCCGTTTTCCCAGGCGCATTGGAGATGTTCCAGCGCGTTTTTTCTGCTCCCCGGGTACATCGTGTTGCAATCGGTCAAAAAGGGCTTCCCCCCCAACGCTTTCACGACCTCAACGACGGCTCTGGCGTAATTGGGCCGCAGGAAGCTGATATTCCCCATTTCCCCGAAATGCATCTTGATCGCGACAAATTTCCCGTCCATATCTATCTTACCGATCCCCGCCGCTTTGATGAGCTTTTGCAGCTTTACCGGCAAACCGTCGCCGAAGGCGATGGTCCGAAAATCCGTAAAATAAACTTTGGCCTTTTCCATGCAAGATTCCCCCTTCGTGACATAAAGTCACAGATTATGGCCATATTATACCAAGGAATCCGTCCGCTGTCCACCGATTTTTACCGATTATCCGGGTAAATTTTGCGCGAATCCCGAAAAATATAAACCGCCCGCGGGGTTTATATCTTGCGAAAAAGACGCGGATTTGCTATAATTGGGAAAGAAGGTGAGCGCATGGAATTTTATCAGAAAATGGACAAGCTGCGAATCGCGCAGACAAATAAATACAATGTTTTCCGCTGCCTGATCCGAAACGGGCCCATCAACCGGGCGGCCATAGCGAGAATGACCAATTTGAGCATCCCTACGGTCATGACCATTACGGCGGAGCTGCTGGACAAGGGCGTCATCCGGTCCATCGGCAAGGGAGAATCGTCGGGCGGGAAGCCGCCGGAAATGCTTGAACTGGATCCCCGTTGCTTTTATTGCGTAGGGGTCGACGTCGGACGGACGACCATCCGTCTGATCGCGACGGACGCGGCCTCAGGGCAGGTGGCGGAGCTGCAGGAGTTGACGGGGAACCCGTTGCCGGCCCGGGACTTTATCTCGCGAATCGGGGATCTCGTGCTGAATCTCATGGAAAAGGGGCGTATCGCCCCGGAAAAGATCGTCGGGATCGGCGTCGCCATGCCGGGTCTGATCGAAAAAGAGAGCGGCAGGGTCATTTTTTCGCCGGATTTTGAATGGACGGAAATTCCGCTGAAGCACTGGCTCAAAGATAAACTCCCCTTTACGATTCTCGTCGAAAACGCCAACCGGGCCCTTGCCTTGAATGAAAGTTATTTCGCCGGAGACGGGGAACCGACCCATACGGCCTTTACGGTCAATCTCGGGCACGGAATCGGCGCTGGCCTTGTCCTGGGGGAGGAACTTTACATGGGCGCCGGCGGCACATCGGGCGAGATCGGACACATCATTGTGGAGCAGGGGGGGCCTCTTTGCATGTGCGGAAACAGAGGCTGTCTCGAGGCCGTGGCTTCGGGCGACGCCATCGCGAAAAAAGGGCGGGCCGCCATAGAAAAAGGCGAAGCGGAGGGGATTTACGCGCTCTGCGGCGGAAGAGGAGAAGAGATTGAGGCGAAAACAGTCTTTATGGCTTCGGAGCGGGGCGACCAGGCGGCCATGAAAATAATTGATGACGCCGCCGAATACATCGGGATCGGTCTCTCCATGGCAATCAACGTCCTTGACCCCGACAGACTGGTCCTCTGCGGCGGTCTCATGCGAAACGACGCCTCGTTTTTCGAGAAAATCAAGGCGAGCATAGAGAAACACAAAATGAAGCAAACCGGACGCCAATTGGTCATAACGCGTGGCATCAAAGGGGAAAACAGCACGGCCGCCGGCGTGTGCCGCCTGCTCCTCAATACGCTCTGGCGGGAGCGGAGTCTGCCGATCTAAGGGAAAAAATAAAGGGCATGGCGCGCCATGCCCTTTGGAATTCTACCCCTTCACCTCGTAGACCCAGCCGTAGGGATCGGGAATATCGCCGTATTGGATCCCCGTCAGATAATCATAGAGCTTTTTCGTAAGAGCGCCGGTCTTGAAGTCGTTGACCGTAATCGTATCGCCCTTGTAGCGCAGCGATCCGATCGGCGAAATAATGGCGGCGGTCCCTGTTCCGAAGGCTTCTTCCAACGCCCCGGTCTTTCCCGCTTCCATGAGGGCGTCAATGGCAAGGGGTTCCTCCCGGACCGTAAGGCCCCAGTCCCGGAGAATCTTGAGGCAACTGTCCCGGGTTACGCCCGGAAGAATGTTGCCGTCCAGGGGGGCCGTCCAGATTTCTCCGCCGATCTTGAACATGACGTTCATGGTGCCCACTTCCTCCACGTATTTGCGCTCGACGCCGTCCAGCCAGAGCACTTGGGTAAAGCCTTCCTTTTCGGCCTTTTTCTGGGCAATCAGCGAAGCCGCGTAGTTGCCTCCGCATTTGGTAAAGCCCGTGCCGCCCCGCGCCGCCCGGGTATATTCTTCTTCCACGTAGATTTTGACAGGATTGATCCCTTCTTTATAATAGGTTCCCACAGGGGTCAAAACGATCATAAATTTGTAGGCGCTCCCGATGTGAGGCGCGATGTCGGGATTGCAGGCAAACATAAAGGGCCGGACATAGAGAGACGTTCCCGGTAGTTTGGGGATCCAGTCCTTTTCGAAGGCTACGAGATCGTTGACGGCCTGGATAAACATATCCACGGGTAGTTCGGGCATACAGAGCCTGTCGCAGGAGCGGGCCATCCGTTTCCCGTTCATCTCGGGGCGGAACAGGAGCACCCGACCGTCTTTGGCCCTGTAGGCCTTCATTCCCTCAAATACTTCCTGAGCGTAATGCAAAACGAGGGCCACGGGATTCATGGGGACGGGCCCGAAAGGCACGATGGCGCCGTTGTGCCAGCCTTTTTCCGTCGTGTAGTCCATGGTAAACATGTGATCCGTGTAGTACTTTCCGAAGCCCAGATCGTTCCAATCGGGTTTCTCCTTCAATTGCTGCGCTTTTGTAACGTTGATGTTCATACAACCTCCTAAAAAAAAATTGACAACCGCTCAGGTTGTCAGATTTGTGTGAATCGCTTTTATCGTGAACCGCCGATACCAGGCGGCTTGTTGCCGTTTGATGCTTCTTTTGGGGAAAATGGTCTGAAACCTTTTCACAGGGGCGCGCTATAAAATTGTGATGGCTCCGAGGAGCACCACGACACTAGCGACAAATCCTGTGAAAATTCCGGACATAATTCAAGCCTCACTGAACGAAAAAATGATTTCAGTAATCATAGCATATTTTTTTGTCTTTTGCAAGAGTTTTTTTGATCGTGAAATTTTACTTGACAAAGATCTGTTTACGGGCTATAATGCCTTAAAATAAATGGAAAGGCGTGCGGAATGAAAATATACACGATCGGATTCACGAAAAAAAGCGCCGAGAACTTTTTTTCAGTCCTTGAGGAACAGCACATAGAAGCGCTTGTAGATATTCGCTTGAACAATACGTCTCAACTGGCCGGCTTTTCCAGATACCCGGATTTGCCTTATTTTTTGGAAAAGATCATTCATGTCCGCTATATACAGGATCCTGATTTTGCCCCTTCGAAAGAGATGTTGCGACGATTCAGAGAGGGCGACATCAATTGGGACGCATATACTTTGGCTTATCAAAAGCTGTTGGAAGAGCGGAACATAAAAGATCACATTCAAGAAAAATACAGAGATTTCCTTGACAAGAACATATGCCTGTTGTGCAGTGAGGACAAAGCAGATCACTGTCACCGGTCTTTGGCGGCGCAGGAAATCAAAAAACAACTAGGCGGTGAAATTATCAATCTTTAAATTCAGGGGGTAGAGACAATGAAAAAAGAGGTAATTGTTCTTACAAAATCGGTGAAATATGGCGGATATTGTCTGGCTGGCATTGATGCGCGCACAGGGGATTGGATTCGAATTCTGTCAAATAACAAGAAGACCAAAGGCGCCGTTCCTCCTGAACGGATTTGTTATCCGAACGGAACAGAAATATCCGTTTATGACATTATCTCTGTTGATTTTGCAAAGCACGTTCCGACAAGAGTGCAGCCGGAGAATTGGTTGTACGATGAAAGCGCGATCTGGGAAAAAACGGGACAGAGCAATCTGAAAGAGGTCCTGAAACTGCATGATTACGATAACCCGGATTGCATTTTCGGCAATACGGATTACAGGCTACAACAAAATTGGGCGTTTTCAGGAGAGCCCTCCCTCCTTTTACTGAAGGTGCATAAACCCATCATTACGGTAAAGACCTTTGAACAGGGTGCGGATCCGCAGATTACCATGAGTTTCGTTTACAGGCATAAATACTATAAGTTTATCCGGATAACGCAAAAGTCTTTGAAAGAAGCCTTCGGTTCCAAAGAAGACGCCGATTATCCGTTGTTGCCAAATATAATGGTTTTCAGCTTGGCTGATCAGTACGCCCGTGACGGCTATTACTACAAGCTGGTGGCCCAGATTCTGGAATAGGAGTAAAGATGAACGACAAAACAGTTTTTTCTATCGGGCATTCGCAGCATGAACCTGAATATTTTCTGCAACTGCTGAAACAACATGAAATCAACTACGTGATTGATGTGCGGAGCCATCCTTATTCCGAATTTGCCCAAAACTATAACCGGGAGAACTTAAAACGGTTTCTGGAAGAAAATGGCGTGCATTATTACTTTATGGGAGACTATTTCGGAGCGAGACGTCCTGAGAAAAAACTCTATACAAGTGAGGGATATCTCGATTTTGATAAGGTCAGACAAGATGAAAAATTCAGTCAAGGAAAGAACAACGTCATAAAAGGAATTGAAAACGGGAACCGGATCGCTTTCATGTGTGTAGAAAAGGATCCGTTAGACTGTCACAGGGCTATCCTTGTCACGAAATCTTTTCATGATGCAGGAATAAACGTGCGACACATTCTGTCCGACGGCTCTGTTCAGACACAGGAAGAACTGGAAAACAGACTACTCGGAAAGTATTTTCCCAAGCGACAGCAGAAAAGTTTGTTTGACGAAAATAATCTGTCAGAGGAGCAGTACCTAATCAATGCTTACAAAAGGCAAAATAAAGAGATTGGGTATTCGATGGACGCGGAAATGGAAAAGAGAATCGGATAATCACCAATTGCCCCATTTACAGACAAATAAAAATCCCGGAAATTTCCGGGATTTTTTATATTTTGGAGGTAAATGCCTCGATCGCCGCCGCCTCAGGCAGCGCGGGAATCGCCCCTTTAACCATAGTCGTGAGGCTTCCGGCGGCGTTTCCGAAATCCGTTATGGCCGCCAGTTCCGCGGGCTCCATTTGCCGCAGGTCTTCACGGGACTTCTCCCGGAGTTTCCAGAGGATCGCGCCCAGGAAAGCGTCTCCGGCGCCGGTGGTATCCACTGTCTTGACGTCATAGGTCGCCAAATGGCCCGAGCCTTTGGGGCAGCGGTAAAAGGCTCCGTCCGCGCCCAGGGAAACGAGGACCGTGACGGGCCCCATGGCGGAAAGGGCCGCGGCGCCTTTTTCGAAAAGGGCCAGCCGGGCGTCGCGGTCGTCGGCCTTGGCGGGGGGAAGTCCCGTCAAAAGAAGCATTTCCTCTTCGGAGACCTTGAGGATGTCCGCCTGCGGTACGAGCCGCAGGATTTCCCGTCGGGCGCTTTCTTCCGAATCCCATAGAAGCGGCCGGTAATTGGGGTCAAAACTCACGATTTTCCCTTTTGTCCTGGCGTAAGCCACGGCCTCATGAACCGTTTGCCGACAGGGTTCCCCGCTCAGGGATACCGAGCCGAAATGAAAAATCCGGGCCTCATCGATGAGGTCTTTTTTGATTTCCTCGGGAGTCAACAGCAGATCCGCGCCGGGCTTCCGGTAGAAACTGAAAGAGCGGTCGCCGTTTTTGTCGAGATTCACAAAGGCCAGGGTCGTCGGGTATTCCCGGTCCGTCATGAGACCGGAGACGTCGATCCCGGCCGAGACCAGCGTCTCCCGGAGATAGTCTCCGAAGGCGTCTTTCCCGACCTTTCCGATAAAGGCCGTCCGACCCCCCAGTTTCGTAATCATGGCAAGGACATTGGCGGGCGCGCCGCCCGGATTCCGGGCATACAAAGCAATCCCGCGGCTATTGGTTCCGTCGGGCGTAAAATCAATCAAAAGCTCTCCCAAAGCCGTAACATCAAAGCCCAAAAAAATTCCCCCTTGGATAACGAATGTTCAATTCGCTGTTTTCTAAAGCTCAATCATGACCTTCACGATCTCCGGATGCCCTTCGGCCGCGAATTCATAGGCCGCGATGGCGTCATCGAGCTTGTACGTCTTGCTGATGAAGCGTTTGATATCGATTTTTCCCGCTTTGACCAAAGCGATGGCCCGGTCGAAGCAGTTTGTGTAGCGGAAAATGGATTCCACTGTAATGCCGCGGTTGGAGAGCACATTGACGTCCAGGGGAACCGTGCCGTTCATCATGCCCACGAGGATCGCCCGCGCGCCTTTTTTCGCGCAGCGGAAGAAATCCGGATACACTTTCGGGCTGCCCGAGGCTTCGAAGATCACGTCGACCCCTTTGCCCTCGGTCTCTTTGGCGATATAGTCCAGCAGATTGACTTTTTCCGTATTAACCGGAACGATATTCTCGACGGTCCCCGCGAGATCCAGCTTCGCCTGCTTGACGTCGGTGATCCAGACTTTGCTGCAGCCGCCGGCCAGAGCCGAGATCGCGCACATGACGCCGATGGTGCCGCAACCGATGACGAGAGCCGTGTCGCCTGGCTTGATGGCGGCTTTCTTGGCGGCTTCGACGCCGATGGCCAATGGCTCTATCATGGCGCCTTCGGCGGCCGATACCCCTTCGGGCAGTTTAAAGCAAAACTGCGCCGGGTGTACGACGGTCTCGCGCAGGCAGCCGTGTACCGGCGGCGTTGCCCAGAACACCACGTCGGGATCGATGTTGTACATGCCCTCGAGCACTTCCCTGGAGTGGAGATTGGGGATGCCGGGCTCCATGCAGACGAGATCGCCCACTTTCAGGTGTTTTACGTTTTTGCCGACTTCAATGATTTCTCCCGCGGCCTCATGGCCCATAATCATGGGCTCCCGGACGATAAAATCGCCGATGGCCCCCTCGGTGTAATAGTGGATATCGCTGCCGCAGATGCCGCAGGCTTTGATCTTGATCTTAACGTCATCGGGACCCGTGGTTTCCGTAATCGGGTAATCCCGCAGGCTTAATTTTCTCTTTTCTTCCAGAACCAACGCTTTCATGGTGGCGCCTCCTTGTTCAATTCTTTTCAAATGGGCGAAAAATCTTTCGTCCTTACCATTGCGGGTAAAGGCGCGGGGTAATTTTCTCCGCCATTAATATAGACGTTTTTTCTGATGGTTTTGTTACGAAATCGGGTACATGGCTTTAGTCCCCTTCTACTTCTCGCAATACCATCTCGGCCCGCCCGCCGATACCAGGATGATGTTGGAATTTGCCGTAAAATCCCCGGTGCGGATCGCGAATTTCACGGTTTTCGTGAGCTCGTCCCGAAATACCGGATGTTCGAATT
Organism: Fusobacteriaceae bacterium; assembly: GCA_031272775.1. Lineage (NCBI taxonomy): Bacteria > Fusobacteriati > Fusobacteriota > Fusobacteriia > Fusobacteriales > Fusobacteriaceae > Fusobacteriaceae bacterium. The sequence goes on from JAISTB010000033.1 coordinate 27,935, forward strand.
CTTCGAGGGGCAGTTCTTCCGTGAAGCAGGCGAGAAAATCTTTCTTTCGGGTGGGACTGACGGCTTCCGTAGCCTTGGAGAGAATGATTTTTTCCACGCTGAAGTGTTTCAACACCGCTTTCAGGACCTCGATGGCCGTAGGGACGTTTTCCTCGAGGGAAAGGTCGATGACTTTCGTGGCGGCCGGGATGGCAAGGCCGGCGTCGGCGATCAGAAGCCTGTCCGTATGGCCCAGTTTCGCCATTTCCGCCGCGATGTCGCGGTTCAGTATACCTGTCTCTGTCATGATGTCCTATCCTCCTTATTTGCGCTCGTAGCAGCGGGTCAAAAGCTCATACATTTCGGGAATCGTGGCGACCCGGGGGTTGTTCTTGTAATCGCCCAGGACCTGACCGCAATCGGCGATCTCACGGATATCGGCCATGGTCACGCCCAGGGATTTGAGATCGATCCAGAGGTCGATTTTTTTGAGGAAGGCGTCGATGGCGCCGCAGGCTTTTTCGGCGGCAACTTCGTCGCTGTCTTTGGCGAGGGTCGCATCGAAAATCCGTCCGACTGTGGCGAACTTCTTGATGGCGGACTTCCATGTAAATCGCGTAAATTCAGGATATTGAACGGCCAAGGCTTGTCCGTGAGTGACGGACGGACAATGTCCGCCGATTTGCATCCCGAGTCCGTGGGGGAGCGTAACCCCCGCCGAGGCGTTTGTGAGGCCGCCCAGCGTATCGGCCCAGGCCATTTGCGAGCGGGCTTCCTTGTCGTTTCCGTCGGCCAGCGCCTTGGGGAGGTATTCGACGATGATCTTGACGGCGTCCAGGGCCAGGGCCTCAATCAAGGGATTGGCGTTTACGGAGAGATAGGCCTCGAAATTGTGACAGAAGGCGTCAAATCCCGTTTGCGCCGTAACGGATTTCGGCATGGAGACCGTGACTTCGGGGTCAACGATGGCGACCCTGGGGAAAATATTCTTATGCCAGATGGCGGATTTGTCTTTTTTGGCGGTGTTGGTAATGACGGAGCAGGGGGTTGTCTGGCTGCCGGTACCGGCCGTGGTGCCGATGGCGATAATGGGCAGCGTTTTTTCGGTGGGCCCCGCCGTATAATGGAGATAGTCCCAAGCGCTGCCGGGATGGGTTGCTTCGACGGCGATGGCTTTGGCCGTATCCATGGAGGAACCGCCGCCCAGGCCGATCACAAGTTCCGCGCCGGATGCTTTGGCGAGTTTCGCGCCCGCGGAGACTTCGACGGTGGTGGGGTTGGGGATGACGCCGTCAAAATGTGCTACTTCAAGGCCCGCGGCGGTCAGGGAGTCTTTGACTTTTTGGTAAAGCGGCGCAACGGCAGGAAATTCCGGTACCGTTACGAGAAGGGCTTTTTTGCCGTATTTGGAGGCAACGGCCCCCGTTTCGCTGACGCGGCCCCATCCGAAGATGATTTCCGTCGGCGCGAAGTAATTGAATGATTTCATACAGAACCTCCCGCAGAGATGATTATGATGAATCCGGATAAAATTTGAGGGCCCCCGGGACAACGTTCCGGGAGCCCCTCAACAGACTATTCTACGTTATTTCTTTTCTTTGATGTAATATTCGTCGGCCTGGTCTTTTGTTACGATGGTAACGCCGGTATCAAGGAAACCGGGAAGCGCCTTGGCGGGCAGCTTGTGGGCCAGGTGATACAGGAATACCTGCGACCAGTAACCCATGTTGTACTGACCTTGCGCAACGGTTCCGTCGATTTCGCCGGTCTTCAACTTGTCCAGAACGGATTTGTCTACGTCAAAGGTCAAAATCTTTACGTTCTTTCCGCTTTCTTTTACGGTTGTCGGAACTACGAAGCCGGAGATTCCGGAAACACAGAAGATTCCCGTGATGTCGCTGTTCGCCTGAAGGGCGGCGGCTACGTTATCGGCGGCTTTTGTCGTGTCTCCGCCGTCATTGACGATGGTCAGTTTCACGTCGGGAGCATTGGCGGCCAGCCAGGCTTTGAAACCGGCAACGCGGGTTTCTTGATTTTCGGATCCGATCGTGTAAACGATGGCGATTGTGCCCTTGTTTCCGATTAACGGCGCCAGGAATTTGGCGGCGGCGATACCGGCGGCTTCATTTCCCGTGGAAATGTAGGACGGTCTCTGGGATGTCGGCGAATCGGAGTCAAAGGTTACGACGGCGATGCCTTGTTTGATGGCGGCGTCAATGGTGTCGGCAAAAGCGGTGGAATCCACGCAGGTGATCGCGATACCCTTGGGCTGTTTGGCGATAACGCCTTCCAGTACGGCAACCTGACCGGAAACGTCGGCGTCGGCCTGTCCCGTATAAATCGCTTTTACGCCGTAGAGTTTTGCGGCGTCTTCCATACCGTCAAAGCAGATCTTCCAGTAGTCAATGCCCGAAAGGAATGTAACCATGTAATATTCTTCCTTGGGATCTCCCACGAGGGGGGATTTGCCTGAAGCAAACAAGCTGCCGCACGCCAGTAATACGAACAATAAAATGCCTGTAAAAAATTTTTTCATAGAACCTCCTTCATCATAATATTCAGTAAGTTTTTATGTATGAAAGCACGATCACTACGTGCTCAAACATCCTTCGTTTCTTTATTTTGATCGGATTTGGCGATATTGCCGATAAATTCAGTCGTTTTTTTGCGATCCCATTTGAGCGATTTGAAAAGCCCGCCTTCCCGGTGGGAAAGGTAGTCCATGGTCACGGCGAGGACAAGAATCGCTCCCTGCACGAAATTTTGCCAGTACACGGAAACATTGAGCATAACCAAAGCGGAATTGACGACTTTCAACAATACGATCCCCAGGAATGTTCCGATAATGCTGCCGGTGCCGCCGGTAAACGCCGTTCCTCCAACGACTGCGGCCGATATGGCCGTTGTTTCCGCCCCGTTACTCAAAACGGGCGTCGCCACGTTGAAACGCGCAAGGCTCAAGAGACCGGCCAACGTGGAAAGCAGCGCCACGATAATATAGACAACCATTTTGACTTTGTCGACGTTGATTCCGGAAAATCTCGCCGCGTTTTCATTGGACCCCACAAAAAAGATGTTCCGGCAGGCGCTGGATTTTTTCGTAAAAATCGTCGCAATGACGGCAACGATAACAAAAATGACGAAAAGCATCGGTATTCCCGCGAGATCACCGGTCGCAAGGAAACGAAAACCCTTGGGCAGATAACCCGAAAGCGACAAGGGCGACCCTTTCGTCAAAATGTAAGCCACGCCGCGGGAGAGATTCATCATACCCAATGTCACGATGAAAGGCGGTAAACCTACTTTGCTGACCATGAAGCCGTTGAAAATCCCTACAAACAGACCCGCCGCAATGGCTACGAGGCAAGCCGTCCAGATGCTCCACCCGGCAAGGCAAAGATAGCCGGTGATTACGCTGGTCATGGCCGCAACGCCGCCTACGGAAAGTTCGATTCCGCCGAGGATCAAAGCAAAACACAAGCCGATCGCGAACAGCCCGTCTGTGGATACGGCCTGGGCGATGCTTCTGAAATTTGCCCAGGTCAGAAATTTCGGTTGTAAAAAATTCACGACAATGACGGAAATGACAATGATGATCGCGACGGTGGATTCCCGCTGGGCCAAAGCCCGCTTGACGAATCCTTTTTTTTCAGCTTCACGCATACAATTCACCTTCTTGTTTCATCCGTTTTCCCGAAGCGAGCATCATCACGTTTTCCTCCGTGAGCGCGTCGCCCTCGAGAAAGCCCATCAAATCTCCCTCATGAATCACCGCGACCCGGTCGCTGACCCCGATGACCTCCGGAAGCTCGCTGGACACAATAATGACGCCTACCCCCGACGCGGCCAGTTCCCGCAAAAGATTGTGGATTTCCGCCTTGGCCCCGACGTCGATGCCCCTTGTGGGTTCGTCCATAATCAGGACAAGCGGATGGACCGAAAGCCATTTTCCCACGAGGCATTTTTGCTGGTTGCCTCCGGAAAGGCTTGAAATCAGGTAATCCATGCCCGGAATCTTGATGTTGAGGCTCTTTACATAGGTGTCGACCAGCTTTCGCGCCAGTTCGTTATCGAACCAAATCCCCCTGGAAACGCCTTTGAGGTTGGCGCTGATCATATTGTCGAGGATCGGCATGACCGCAAAGATCCCTGTTTTTTTTCGGTCTTCGGTCAGGTAACACAAGCCCGCGTTTACGGCTTCTCGATAATTTTTAAAGGATTTTTTTTCATGGTTCAGGCGGATTTCCCCGCTCTCTATGGGATCAATGGCGCAGATTCCCCGCATGATCTCGCTGCGTCCCGCCCCCACAAGGCCGGCAAATCCAAGGATTTCTCCTTTGCGCAGCTTGAAACTGATGTTTTGGAATTTGGGGGAATTGAGCTTTTCCACTTGCAAGATCAGGCTGTTGTCGTCTATATTTTGCGCTTTCGGGGGGTAAAGGACGCTGAGTTCCCGCCCCACCATGGCTTTGATGACGTCTTCGGGACGGATTTCAGTAACGTTCATGGTCGAGATATAGCCGCCGTCTTTAAAGACCGTGACCCTTTCACAAAGCTCAAAAATTTCCGCCATCCGGTGGGAAATGTACAGGACGGAAATCCCTTGTTCCTTCAGGTTCCGGACGACTTCAAAGAGCTTTACGGTCTCCTTGTCCGTGAGGGACGACGTGGGCTCGTCGAGAATCAAGAGTTTGCAGTTGAGGCTCATGGATTTGCCGATCTCCACCAACTGTTGCTCGCTGACGGTCAGTTGCGACACAATGGTCTTGCTGGAAAAACCGGCGTTGAATCGTCCCAAAATCTCGTCCGCCTCGGCATAGAGGCGTTTGAAGTCAATAGCGTCCCATTTGGCCGGAAGCCTGCCGATAAAGATGTTTTCAGCGGCCGAAAGATGCGGGCACAGAGAAAGTTCCTGATGGACAAAGCCGATCCCCATATCCTGAGCTTCCCGGGGATTTTTTGGAGCGATCTCTCTGCCGTCAAAGAAAATGTGCCCTTCACTGGGCGCGTAAACCCCGCCGATGATATTCATCAGCGTCGATTTCCCGGCGCCGTTTTCGCCGCAGAGGGCGTGGATTTCTCCTTTCCTGACGCTCATCCGGACGCGGTTCAGGGCCACGGTCCCGGGAAAACGCTTCGTGATATCCCTGATTTCCAACAATACATCGGCATCCATTGTGTTACCTCCCGTATGGGAAACTCCATAAAATTACTTTGTTAAGTCATTTAAGTTACTCTCACTATAAGTATACCCCAAAAACAAGATTTGTCAATTCCTTATGGCAAAAAAACTTACAAAATTTTCATATACAGATCAAAATCCCCGTATTTTGGGCACTTTGTTTTTTATAAAACCGAAAAAAATCTTTTCATCCCGGTGGCGCCCGGTCGTCGATTTTATTTTTCCCTCCATTGACAAGCGCCCAAAAATCCCGTACAATATAATATAATGACTTTGCGCGCCGGATGAGGCGCAAACCCCGGAGGTTCCCCATGCGAAAAGGCGAAGGCGTATCGGCCGGGATCGGGATCGGACAAGCCCTGATCTACCGTCCCGCTCCCTTGACTTACGATCGGTACAACGCAAAAGACGCCGCTTCAGAACTGAAACGCCTGCGCGACGCTATGGGCGCATGCGCGGAGATTGCCCGGACGGGGGCTGACCGCCTGAGGCGGATCGTGGGCCCCCGGGAAGCGGAAATTGTGGCGGCCAAGGCGCTTATGCTGACCGATCCCTATGTCAAGGGCGGCATAGAGCAGCTGATCGCTTCGGGGAGCATGGCCGAAGAAGCGGTCATCCGCGTTTGCGACATGTTTGAATCGGCTTTTTTGGCGACGGGTGATGAGAGCACCATGCAGCGGGCGGCCGACGTCAGGGACCTGAGGGACGGGCTTTTGCGTCAGTTGACGGGCGTTCCGGAGCCGGACTTCAGCGACGCGCCTGATCATACGATCCTCGTGGCGCTTGAGCTCCCCCCTTCGGTGGCGGGCGGTCTTGACCCTGCGCGGATCGCGGGGATTGTCACGGAAAAAGGCGGGAAAATCGCCCACAGCGCGATTCTGGCCCGGGCTTTGGGGATCCCCTGCGTCATGGGACTCGCGGGGATTGCGGCGGAGACAGCCTCGGGGGATGAACTCATCGCGGACGGAACGACGGGCCTTGTCCTCGTGAGGCCAAGCGGGGAGGAAAAGGCCTTTTACGAAGCGAAAAAAGGAAATTTTCAGACCTGAAGTTGATCAAGGAGGAGCTATGGAAAACATCAAGAAACTCGCGGAAATTTTGAAAAACAGCAAATATGCCGTATTTTTCGGCGGCGCCGGCACGTCCACAGATTCGGGAATCAAGGATTTCCGCGGGAAGGACGGCCTCTACAAGACCGACTGGCGCGGGTATCGGCCTGAGGAGATCCTGAGCATAGACTTTTTCGTGTCCCACCGGGAGCTCTTCAACGAATATGTGGCCGAAAAAATGAGCATCGAAAACGTCAAACCCAACAAAGGCCACGCCGCCTTGGTAGAGCTTGAAAAAATGGGGATACTCAAGACCATTATCACACAAAATATCGACAATCTCCATCAGGACGCCGGGAGCGGCCGGGTACTGGAACTGCACGGTACGCTGAAGGACTGGTACTGCCTCAGCTGCGGCAAACGAGCCGATCACAATTTTACCTGCGACTGCGGCGGCGTCGTCCGACCCCGGGTTACGCTCTACGGAGAAATGCTTGATGACCGCGTGACCTCCGAGGCCATTGCGGAAATCCGCAAAGCCGACACGCTCCTGATCGCGGGGACGAGCCTCACGGTCTATCCCGCGGCCTACTACATCCGTTATTTTGAGGGAAAAAATCTCGTAATCATCAACGCCGACTCGACGCAGTATGACGCGGACGCGTCCCTCGTGATCCACGACAATTTTTCCAACGTCATGGAAGCGGCCGTAAACGAAATCAGAGCCATGGAAAATGAGGCCAAATAAGAGCAAGGAATAAAAAAGGAGGATATACCATCATGATGTTCAGACTGGCAAACGACGTCCTGATCCCGGCCATCGGCTTCGGGACATGGGAATCGACGGATCCGCAGAAATGCGCGGATTGTGTAAAACTGGCCCTTGAGACCGGCTACGGCCATATCGATACGGCCAAGATCTACAAGAACGAAGAATTTGTGGGAAAGGGGATAAAAGCCTACCTGGAGGCCAATCCCGACAAAAAGCGGGCGGACGTCTTCGTGACGACAAAGCTCTGGAACGCCAATCAAGGCTATGACGCGACGCTGGCGGAATTCGGGAATTCCCTCACGCGTCTGGGGCTCGACTATGTGGACCTCTTTCTCGTCCACTGGCCCAACACGAAGCGCATGGAGACCACCATCGACACGTGGAAGGCCCTCGAAAAGATTTACCGGGACAAGAAAGCCCGGGCCATCGGCGTCTGCAATTTCAAACCCCATCATTTCGAAGAACTGTTGCCCCATGCGACCATTGTCCCCATGGTGAATCAGATCGAGCTTCATCCGGAGATGCAGCAGGAGGAAACCGTGGCCTACTGCCGGGGGAAAGGCATTCAGATCGAGGCCTGGAGTCCGCTCATGCGGGGAAATCTGGAAAATCCCGTATTGCTCGCTATCGCGGCAAAGTATGGCAAGTCCGTCGCTCAGGTCATTCTCAAATGGCATCTGCAAAACGGATATATTCCGCTTCCCAAGTCCGTGACGCCTTCACGGATCAAGGAAAACTATGATCTGGGCGGCTTCGGTCTCGATGACGACGATCTCGCCAAAATCAAGGAGCTCAACCGGGACAAGCGGATTTTCGGGGCGGATCCCGATACCATGGCCTACGGGTTTGACAAGATCAAATGAGAAAATAAAGCAAAATCAGCAAAAGACGAAAGGACCCCGCCGGGGTCTTTTTGTTTACAAAAAAGAGAACTGTCGCCAAGGTGAGAATATCAAATAAATGTGAAATTTGTGTATCGATCCTTTCGAAGCAAATGCAAAAAACGTCTGTATATCGCCATTTTCAATGTTTTCCGAAGAAGTCTATAACGTAAATTTATAAGAAATTTATTTGACAGAATATTGCAAATATGGTATAATACCAAATATGGCGTTTTGGAGAAACGCATCGGGCGAAAAACAGATTAACATAGGCGGAATAGCGGTAGTGTGATGTTTTGTATCACCATTTTTTTACTTAGCGGACTTACATGAGGTGATGAAAAATGAATAAAAAACACAAGCATGGCGGATGCGACGCCGCGGAATTAAAATTGAGCAAAAAAATGGCAATTATGGGTTTTTTAGCGGCGGCGTTCATGGGGGTAAACGCCGAAGGGGGACAGGACACAACCATTAACACAGCGGAAAATACGAATATTTACGGCAATCATGACGGGACAAACCACGATACGTACTCGTCGGATCCCAACGACAATACGGTAACGGTTGACCCCGGCGCAAACGTCGGCGAGGTCTACGGCGCTTTCACCAACGGAACGGCCTCCGGGAATACCGTCCACGTCAGAGGCGGGATCATGACCGACGTGGGCGGCGTCAGCGCCCTCCGGGATGTCAGCGGCAACAGCGTCGTCATTGAAGGCGGGCAAGTGAGCCATGTCATGGGCGCGGACACAACGCTCGGGGAAATGACAGGAAACAGCGTCACGGTCTCAGGCGGGACCATCTTGGAATCCGTTGACGGCGCGCGCTCCATGAGCAGCGGAAACGCCGTCAATAACCGCGTCACGATCAGCGGCGGGAGCTTTTCCTCCTGGGTGCAGGGGGCGACGGTCGTACAGGGTTACGCCACGGACAACAGCGTCACGATTACCGGCGGGACCATCATCAACCACACGAAGGGCGGCGCCTACTCAGGCGTCGTGGGGGCCACTGTGGGTCAACGCGCAGGCAGCGTGACCGGCGCCAATAATGTGGAGCGCAACAGCGTCACGATCAGCGGAAGCGCGACTCAGATCGACGTCACCTATACCTCCGGCGCGGCACCCGGTTACGGATCGATTATCGGGGGAAAGGGCGGGACCAATACCGGAGGCATTGACAATACCGTGACGATCAGTCAGGTCAACGGCTCGGGCTATGTGAAGGCGGATCTGATCTACGGGGCCTATGCCCAGCAGGAAGTCCGGAACAACAGCGTAAGCGTTGCGGACAGTATTGTCGCAGGGAAAATTTTCGGGGCCGAATCCAAGTTCGCGGACGCGAAGAACAATCAGGTCACGGTAAGCGGGTCCAGCCAGCTGACCGGGGACATTTACGGCGCGCAGGGAGACTACGGGGAAGTTTCGGGAAACCGCGTCACGCTTTCTGAAAATACGGGGCTGATCAAAGTAACGGGTAGCGTCAGCGGCGGCCAGAGTTATCAGGGACTCGTTCAAAACAACGAGGTCAAGCTCAGGGGAAATACCGAAATCACAGGGACTGTCTACGGCGGGCGAAGCTACGCCTCCGTCGGCCTTGGGAAGGGCATCGTCGAAAAGAACAGCGTGACGGCCGAAGGGAAAAACAAATTCGGCGGCACGATCTACGGCGGGATGAATTATAAAACTACCCCTACCGCTGATGACAGCCATGTGTCGGAAAATCTCGTGTCCCTCAAGGGGGAAACGACCGTCGGCGGTTATATCATGGGCGGATACACCGCATACGGCGATGTTTTGAAAAACAAAGTCGAACTCAGCGGCAAGACCGAGGTCACGAGCGGCGTTTACGGCGGGTATTCCGCACGTAGCGACGTCAGGGAAAATGAGGTTTCCATCGCGGGCGAATACAATTCGCCCACAAGCGTTTACGGCGGACTCTCCGCCAACGCCGACGCAATGGAGAACCGCGTCAGTCTCAACGGCGACGCCGTCATCAGCGGGAATCTGATGGGCGCATACAGCGGCGCGGGCAACGCCGAAGGCAATACGCTCGATGTCCGCGGCAAGCTGCAGGCGGACGCGTCGGTATTCGGCGGCTACGCTCCGGGAGGAGACGCAAAGGACAACAGCGTGAACCTCGACGGGGAGATGAATCTCGCCTCAAATCTCTACGGCGGCTATGCCCCCACCGGCGAGGCAAGCGGCAACAGCGTGACCCTCAACGGCGATATTACCATTGCCGCGGGGCTTTACGGCGGCTTCAGCAATGTCCTCTCGGCAGACAACACGCTTACGGTAAAACATAAAGGCATTTCGGTCGGAAGTCTCGGCGGTTTCCAGGAAATGGTTTTTCATGTGGACAGGACGGCCGACAACGGCGCGACCATGATTACGGTCTCGGATACGGCCGAAATCGACGGCGCCCATGTGAGTCTCGCTCTCTTCGGGGCTTCTACGCCGATCCGGGAAGGCTACAAAGTCATCCTCATCGACGCGGAACAGTCGACGGGAGGACTTTCCGGGGATCCGCAAAACGACAAAGCCAAGGCGACGCTGGGCGTTTCCCTCGAATATGAGTTTGACGTCTATACGGAAGACAACAAGCTGATCGCCTCGCTCCCCGAAGATCCCGAACCCGAACCGGCGCCCGAACCCGAGCCGGAAAAGCCGAAACCCGTGGAACCGGCGCCGGTCCCGACGCCGACCGTGAATCCGCAGTTGAAATCGCTGATGGAAGGCTGGCTCGCGGGCATGACTCAACTCGTCAGAGGGGGGGATCTCGCGGCGGATTCGCTATCCGGTCTTTCCGTGGACGCCGAACCCGGTCAAAAGAAAACGGGCTGGATTCCCTTCGCCAAGATCACCGGAAGTCGACTGCGACATGAGACCGGCTCCCACATCGACACCCGGGGCATAAACCTCATCGCTGGAATCTCCGGAGGGAAAACCACCCGGGGAGGCGGCAGCGCCATCGGCGGCGTGTTCTTCGAGTACGGCAGGGGAAATTACGATACGTATAATTCCTTTATCGGAAGAGCCGCCATACACGGCGTGGGCGACACCATATACGCGGGCGGCGGCGTCCTCGGGCGGATCAATTTTAAAAGCAAGACCGACGCCCACGCCTATCTGGAGGGCTCCCTCAGGGGCGGCCGGATCAAGATCAACTACGACAGCCGGACGCTTAAAGACGCCATGGGAACCGTGGCGGCGTATCACGGAAACGCGGGCTATATGAGCGCCCACATGGCTGCGGGTCGCGTAATCAAATTCTCCAACGAAGCGACCCTTGACATCAAAGCGGGCTATTACTGGACAAAGATGAACAGCACGGAAGCGACGCTGACGACGGGAGAGAAGATTGACTTCGAAGGAGTCAATTCCCACCGGGTAAAGATCGGCGCGAGACTCTCCGGAGATGAAAAAAAGGCGGTCAAACCCTATATCGGACTGGCCCTCGAGCGTGAATTTTCCGCGAAAGCCAGAGGCAGCGTTTACGGCTACAAGATCGATCCGCCTTCCCTCAAAGGAACGACGGTCGTGGGAGACGCGGGCTTGCTCATTACGCCGGGGAAAAAAGACGGCCTGATGATCGAATTGGGCGTTCAGGCCCACGCCGGAAGACGCAAAGGAATCTCGGGCGGCGTCAAATTCGGATATAAATTTTAAAAGGAAACCCGTCGCGGGGCGCTCTGCGGCGGGTTTTTATTTTCCGCTGCAGGCGTCAATAAATACTATATTTTTATCCTATCAATTGACAAAACAGGATTTATATGGTATAATATGCTATGGGTCCGGGTCTTGAACACTTGTCAGGGGTTCCTTTTGTTGTACAAAAAAAGGAAAATTTGGGGTTGGGAGAAAAACCCGCCGATTTCAGACGAATGGAAATTTATGCGAGGTGATGGGTCATGAAGACGCATGGGATGAAAATGCGCAATGATGGGAAGAAAAAAGAAAGGACCACAAAAGCGGCAATTATGGGCTTGATCGCGGCAGTTTACCTGTCGGCGCCGGCCCCGGGAGAAGATCTCGGGAGCACGTACGGAGGCAAAGTCACAGACGGCGACGCCAACGGATTTACGGCTACCCTCGACGGGGATTACCGCGTCAACGGCGTGCTTATCGGCGGCAGCAGCGACAACGGAAACGCCAACGACAATGCGGTTGACGCCAAAGGCAAGCTGGAATTGAACGGCTCCCTGTACGGCGGCTACGCGCCCAAAGGAGTCGCCAACGGGAACACGGTTACCCTCGAGGGCGATATGGACCTCAATGTGGCTTTGTACGGCGGCTGGGGCGACAAAGAGGCAAACAACAACAGCGTTATCCTCAAAGGCGATATTACGATCAACGAAGACCTCTTCGGGGCCATTACCTCCACGGGAACCGCCAACGGAAATTTGGTTTCCCTTGAGGGCAACATCACCATTGTCGGAAACCTCAGAGGCGGGCGCAGCGGATCCGGCCTTTCTTCGGACAATACGCTGGAAATCAGAAGCGAAAACATCAGAGTCGGAGGTTTGTACAATTTTCAGAATCTGAATTATTATTTCTCCGGAACCGTCAAAGACGGGACAATAATGGTTTGGGTCACGGATAAAGCGAATATTTCCGGCAGTACGATACAGTTGTTCTTTTCCGGCGAGGACGGAGGGCTCCAACCCGGGGAGAAAATTATCCTGATTCAAACGGTATACGGAATTACGGGAATTCCCGCCAATAAAGACAGCCAGGTCACGGCCAGGGTGGGGGTAAGTCTTGATTACGGTCAATATGATCTGACCTTCGACGATCCGAAAAATCCAAAAAAACTGATTGCGTCCCTGCATCAGGAAGAGGATCCCGATCCCGATCCCCAACCTGATCCGGAACCCGCCCCGGATCCGTCCCCGACGCCGGATCCCGATCCGGATCCGACGCCTTCGCCGGAACCGAATCCGACGCCCGCCTCGCCAACCCCGGTCGTTCCCAAGGTCAATCCGCAGCTGAAATCGCTGTTGGAAGGCTGGCTCGCCGGGATGACGCAGCTCGTCAGGGGCGGCGACCTGGTAGCGGAAGCGATCGACGACGCGGCGACCGCGGGATCAAGCGAAAATATGGCCGGAGGCATCCCCTTCGCCAAAATCAACGGCAACCGGCTGCGGCATAAGACAGGCTCCCACATCGATACCCGGGGGACGAACGTTGTCGCCGGCATCGCGGGCGGGAAAAGCGGCGAAGACGGAAGCGCTTTGACCGGAGGCGTATTCCTTGAGTACGGCAGGGGAAATTACGATACCTGGAATACCTTCGCGGACAGGGACCCCGTTCAGGGCGCGGGCGACACCAAATACGCCGGCGCGGGGGCCATGGGCCGCTATGATTTCAAAAGCAAAACCGACGCCCATACGTATTTTGAAGGCTCCCTTCGGGGCGGCCGGATCAAGGTCAACTACGACAGCCTGACGCTCAAAGACGCCATGGGAACCGTGGCGGCCTGGCACGCGGAAACAGGTTATATGAGCGCCCATGGCGCCGTGGGACGGACGATCAAACTGTCCGGCGCGGCGACATTGGACGTCAAAGCGGGCTATTACTGGACAAGGATGAATGGCGCGGAGACGCGGCTTACCACAGGGGAAAAAATCACCTATGAAGAGATCGATTCCCACCGGGCAAGAATAGCCGCGAGACTAACCGGAGACTCAAAACTGGCGGTCAAACCTTATGCGGGGATCGCCCTGGAGCGGGAATTTTCCGGAAAAGCCCGGGGCAGCGTATACGGCTACAAGATCGATCCGCCCACGCTCAAGGGAACGACGTTTGTGGCCGACGCGGGCATTCAGATCAAAGCGGGAAATAAAGACAACCTGACCATTGAATTGGGCGTGCAGGCCTACGCCGGAAGGCGCGAAGGCATAACGGGCGGCGCCGGATTCAGCTATAAGTTTTAACAAGAAAGCCCGCCGTGGAACAATCCGCGGCGGGCTTTCAGATGTTCCAAAAAATATCTTCGCAAAAAAGCGTGTCTCATGATATAATAGGGGTAACCTTACAAACGGGATGAAGAATCTATGGAACACAGCTATAAAGTGCTGGAATTTGACCGCCTGCGCGAAGATCTCGCCCAATACGCGGCGATTGAAAGCAATCAGGATAAAATCATCAACCTGAGCCCCTTCAAAGACATCAACCTCCTGAACCGGGAGCTTGACATCCTGAGGGATTTTATCGACTTCGTGACTTGGGACGGCGGCTTTGAAAGCGCCGGGATGAAAGATATTCCGGCCCTTACGGAAAAGACCCGGCTCATCGGAACGTATTTCGAACCCGGGGACCTGTGGGACATCAACGTAAATCTGAGAATGCTGAGGCTTTTCAAGAACCGCCTCGACGACCTCGAAAAATACAAGGCCTTGAAAGAGCGCTTCCGGGATATGCCGGCGTTGCGGGTCATCGAGGACGCCGTCAACAACGCCATCGACAACAACAAGGAGATCCGGGACGAGGCGTCTCTGGATCTTCGGGATATCCGGATCGGAAAAAAGGCCTTGGCGGCAAGCATCCGGAAAAAATTTGACGAGCTTTTTGAGCAGCCCCAGTTCGCCAACGCCTTTCAGGAGAGGATTGTGACCGAACGGGACGGCAGGAGCGTCGTTCCGGTCAAGATGGATTTCAAGGGCCTGATCAAGGGAATTGAACATGACCGTTCCTCGAGCGGACAGACGGTCTTTATCGAGCCCATGTCCATCGTTTCCCTCAACAATAAAATGCGGGAATTTGAAACCCGCGAAAAAGAAGAGATCAAAAAAATCCTGCTGCGCTTGACGGATCTCGTCCGAAGCCGCCGGGAAGAAGTCGATAAAGCCGGGGAAGCGATCCTCTACCTCGATACGCTGAACGCCCGGGCGCTTTTCGCGAGCGCGGGAAAATGCGTGATCCCCAAAATCAACAACCGCGAGATCCTCTCCCTTGCGGCCGCGCGCCATCCCTTTATCCCGGCCGACCGGGTCGTCCCGCTCAGCTTTGAGATCGGAAAAACCTATACGACGCTTTTGATCACGGGCCCGAACACCGGCGGCAAGACCGTGGCGCTCAAAACCGCGGGGCTTTTGACCCTGATGGCCCTTTCCGCCATCCCCGTCCCGGCCGCCGAAGAGACCAGCGTGGGCTTTTTCGGATCCATTTACGCCGATATCGGCGACGAGCAGAGCATAGAGCAGTCCCTCTCGTCCTTTTCGGCCCATCTCAAAAATATTCAGGAGATCTTCGAAAACGTGACGCGGACGTCCCTTGTTCTTCTGGACGAACTGGGCTCGGGCACGGACCCCATCGAAGGCTCGGCCTTTGCCATGGCGGCCATTGATTTTTTCAAGGAAAAGAAGTGCCGCTCGGTGATCACGACCCATTACAGCCAGGTCAAGGCCTACGGGTACAACGATCCTGAAATCGAGACGGCGTCCATGGAATTTGACGTCAATACCCTTTCCCCCACCTACCGGCTCCTCATGGGGATCCCGGGCGAGAGCAACGCCCTCACGATCGCCAGACGCCTGGGCGTAGCCGAAAGCGTCATCGAAAGGGCCCGGGGTTATATCAGCGACGACAACAAAAAAGTTGAAATCATGATTAAAAATATCCGCGATAAATCCGAAGAGCTGGACACCTTGAGGGCGCGGATCACCTTTCTTAAAGACGAGGCCCAGCGGGAAAAGGAAGACTACGAGGAAAAACTCCGAACCCTCGAAAAAGAAAAGAACGAAATTCTCAAAGAAGCCTACGAAAAATCCGAGCGGATGGTCAAGGAAACCCAGGCCCGGGCCAACGCCATGATCGAAAATATCCGGCGCGAGGAAAACCGCAAGGAAGACTTGAAAAGCGTTCAGAAAAATCTCAATCTCCTCCGAAACGCGATTTTACAGGAAAAAGAAAAAAACGTCGTCAGGAAAAAAACGCCCGAAGCGAAAATTCCCTATCAGGCCGGAGACAAGATCTTTATCGAAAGTCTCGCCCAATCGGGCGTCGTGATCAAGATCAACGCCGCCCGGGAATCGGCCCAGGTCCAGGCGGGGATCCTCAAGCTGGAAGTTCCCCTGTCCGACATCAAGGCGCTCAAGGAGGAAAAGAAAAAGAAATTCATCCCCATGGCCCGGATCCAGACCCGGGTCCGGAACGAGATCGACGTCCGCGGGAAAATGGTGGACGAGGCGGTCTATGAGATCGAGAATTATCTCGACCGGGCCGTCATGAATTCCTACAACGAGGTCTATATCATCCACGGCAAAGGAACCGGCGCGCTCCGGGAGGGGATTTTGAAATACCTCAAGGCCTGTCCCTATGTCAGCGAATTTCGGATCGGCAACCAGAACGAGGGGGGATTGGGATGCACGGTAGCCACGCTCAAATGAAAGTCGTTTTCGTAGTGGCGGCGGCGGGGGCTGGCACGCGCATGGGCGCGGGCTTCCCCAAGCAATTCCTCACCCACGGCGGAAAGGCGCTCTTCCTCTGGCCCACTCTCTGCGCCGAAAAATGCGCGGTCGTCGACGCCATTTTCGTGATTTCCCCCGGAGCGTACGTGGAAAAAATCCGGGACCTCTGCGCGGCCGAAGGCATTACGAAGCTGCGGGCAGTTGTCCCCGGCGGAAGCGAACGGCAGGAGTCCATCCGGAAGACCCTTGAGGCCCTGGAAAGCTATGATCCCGATCCCGGGACGCTGATCTTTATCCAGGACGGCGTCAGGATCTTTTGCAAGGAAAAATACATTACGGAATGCGCGGCGGCTCTGGAGGCCGATGAGACGCTGGACGGCCTCGTGGTCGGCGTCCCCGTCAAGGATACGATCAAAATCGTTGATGAGGCGGGATTTATCGTAAATACGCCCGAGCGGAAAAGACTTTTTGCGGCCAATACGCCCCAGGTCTTCCGTTGGGGAATATTGAAGCGGGCCTATGACGAAGCGGCCCGTCAGGG
The DNA here is from genome assembly GCA_031272775.1 of Fusobacteriaceae bacterium. Classification (NCBI taxonomy): domain Bacteria; kingdom Fusobacteriati; phylum Fusobacteriota; class Fusobacteriia; order Fusobacteriales; family Fusobacteriaceae; species Fusobacteriaceae bacterium. The sequence goes on from JAISTB010000033.1 coordinate 44,752, forward strand.
CCGGATGTCCACGGACGACGCTCAGCTCGTGGAGGCGGCGGGCGGCCGCGTCAGAATCCTCCCGGGGGATTACGACAACGTGAAAATTACGACCGAAGAAGATCTCCGGTATCTCGACAGAACCTGAAAAGAAGGGAAAATACATGAAAAAAGTATTGCGCAGGCTTATCTCGCTGATCGGGGCGACGGGAATCGCCTTTTTCGGCTGGCGCTTCAAGATCAAAAACGCGCCTTCGGACTATGTGGACCTGACCACAAAGGCCATCGTCGCCATGGAAGGCGTAAAAAAGAAGAACTTCGCGGAAATCCGGCCCTTTGCGGAAGCGGTGTTTCCGGAACTCAGCGCCGAAGATTTCGATGCCCTGGAACAAAATAAAAAATATATAAAAAAACTCTGGTTTATCCTCGACGGGACGGCGGCAAAAAAGGATATCCCCATCCTTGTGGCGGATCCCGGCCTGTATTATTATCCGCTGCTCATGAGGCTCAAGACCTTCCTCGACGGGGAAAAGGGCGTCTACAGGCTGAAGGAGGAATTTCTCGCCGAAGCGGGGGATCAAGCGGCCTTCCTGAGGACGCTCCGCTGCAATTTTGCCAACGGGCTCATTTTTGTGGGACAGGAGGCCGAAGACATCGCCTATTTTCAGAAAAAACCCGAACGGCGGGATAAGGTCAGGAGCGGCGAACGGAAAAAAGACCCCATGGTTATCCTTGAAGATCAAAAGTGCGAGCGGATCAGGAGTCTGATCACGGAACAGGAAAAAAAGTTCGTGACGGCGGTCTATGATTTTCCCGGGGAAAACGCCCTCGGACTCGATATGGCGGCGGCGACCCTGGACGCCGGGGCCTTGACGTTTACGGCGGAAGCCTTGCTGCTCTTTGACCGGGAGATCGTCTCCCCCTTTTACGATTCTTCCGACGAAAGAAAACTCACGAAGCTCAAGGGGACGAGCTGGATCTATCTTTCGCTCCGAAATTTTTCCGATATCGAGGCCATCCTCATGACCTACGATGTCCTGACGGAACTCGGGGACGATCCCGAAAAAGCCGCGCGTATGCTCTCGGGCCCCTATCGGGTCAATAATTCCACCAAGGAGGCGCTCTTTTTTATCGAACTGCTGAGCGGCGTTTCGATCGCAAAGGAACTGGCCAATATCGACCGGGAAATCCTCTTTTCCCCCGACGAGCGCACGCTCTCCGCGGCGCTGAAGGATACGGACCGCGCCGGCAAACTGACGGGGAAACTGAAGGTCGGAGGGGACGCGCTAACCGTGGACGCCGCCAAAAAGATTGTAAACGTGAAAATTTCGGCGCTGAATATGCTTCCGTCGCCTGCGGAACCCACGGCGGAAACGCTGATCCCCGTACTCAAAAAGCAATTCTTCTCAGCGAGAATCGCGACTTCCCTTTTGACGCCATTTTTGGAGGACGGTTGGGAAGCGCTCCGGATGTTTCCGGAAATCAGCGGCAAAGGATCGGGGAACCGCGTGGAAATCAAGGCTTCCTGTACTCTCGAAGCGTATGCGCGGGAGCTCGGGGCCCTGAAAAAGAAAAATCCGTAAAACAAAAGGGAAACAGTTGACAATCGGGACAAAGTAAGCATATAATGATACTATAAGCGATTCAAGAAAAAAACGGAGGATGTTATGATAAAGATACACAATACCCTGACCGGAAATCTGGATGAATTCGTGCCGGTAAAGGCCGGCGAAGTCTCCATGTATGTCTGCGGGCCCACGGTCTACAACTATATTCACGTGGGAAATGCGCGTCCGGCCATATTCTTTGATACGGTGCGGCGCTGGTTTGAATACAGTGGATACAAGGTCAACTATGTCCAGAATTTTACCGACGTGGACGACAAGATGATCAAGCGGGCCAACGAAGAACACACGAGTCTCAAAGAAGTGGCCGACAAATACATTGCCGCCTATTTTGAAGACACCGCGAAGCTCAATCTCAAGGAAGAGGGCATGATCCGGCCCAAGGCCACCGAGAATATTCCCGAGATGATCGAAATCGTCGAAGAGCTCGTCAAAAAAGGCCATGCCTACGCCGTTGACGGCGACGTCTATTTCCGCGTCAAGAGTTACGGCGACTACGGCGCCTTATCGAAGAAAAACACGGAAGATCTCCTGAACGGCGTCAGAATTGACGTCAACGAGCAAAAAGAGGACCCGCTGGATTTCGCGCTCTGGAAGAAGGCCAAGGAAGGGGAACCCTGCTGGGATTCGCCCTGGGGAAAGGGGCGTCCGGGCTGGCACATCGAATGCTCGGCCATGTCGGGCCGCTATCTCGGCAAGACCTTTGACATCCACGGCGGCGGCGAGGATCTGATCTTCCCCCATCATGAGAATGAAATCGCCCAGTCCAGATGCTCTGTGGGCGGGGAATTCGCGCGCTATTGGATGCACAACCGCTACATCAACATCGACGGGGAAAAAATGTCCAAGTCCCTCGGGAATTTCAAGCTGCTGCGGGATATCCTGAAACATTACGACGGCAATGTCTTGCGGCTGTTCATCCTCAGTTCCCACTACCGGAAGATCGTGGATTTTTCCGACAAAGAGCTGGATCAGACGAAAATCGCCCTCGAGCGTATCGAAAACGCCCTGACGACGGCTTACGACAAGATCGGCTCGGGGCCGGCCCCCGAAGGCGGAGACCTGGCGGAGTTGCGGAAAGACCTCGAGACATACGAAGAAAAATTCAAAGAGGCCATGGACGAGGATTTCAATACGGCCCAGGGTCTGGGCGTCATCTTTGAACTGATCCGCTCCCTCAACCGCGCCACAAGCACGGAGAAAATAAACGCCGCGGGTCTGGAAGTCCTTGCGGATACCGCCGCTTACCTCAAAAAAATCCTGGAAGAGGTCCTGGGCGTCCGGTTGAAGCTGGAAAAACACGCTTCGGGCGATCTGACGGCGGACCTTGTGGAGCTTTTGCTCGAAGTGCGGCAGGACGCCAGAGCAAGAAAAGACTGGGGCGCTTCGGACAAAATCCGTGACGGCCTCGAAAAATTGGGCGTCAAAATCAAAGACGGCAAGGACAAGACCACATGGACGATTTAGCGAAACTTCTCGCCGGCAATGAAATCAGCGGGATTTCCCTTGCCTATGTGGGCGACGCCGTCTGGGAATTATTTGTCAGAAAATATTACGTCGCGAGGAGTCTAAATGTAAGGACCCTGAACCGAAAGGTCAAGGCCCTGGTCAACGCGAAAAAGCAAAGCGCGCTCTACCGCCGGATGCTCCCTGAGCTGGCGCCCCAATGGCGGGAGTACGGAAGAAAAGGAAAAAACGCCAATATCAAGACATATCCCCGTTCCTGCACACAGCTGGAATATCGGGAAGCCACGGCATTCGAGGCCGTGATCGCAAGTCTGTATATCAATGGAAAAACCGCGATGATCGGGGAGATCGTCAAAAAATTCGCAGAGGAGGAAACGCAATGAATTTTCCGTTTATGTCAAACAGGAGCATCGGGATCGACCTGGGGACAGCCAACACACTGATTTACAGCAAAAAACACAAAAAGATCATCCTGAACGAACCCTCGGTGGTGGCCATCGAGCGGGAGACGAAAAAGGTGCTCGCCGTGGGAAACGAAGCGAAAGAGATGATCGGCAAGACCCCGGGATCCATTGTGGCGGTGAAACCCCTGAGCGAAGGCGTGATCGCCGATTACGACATTACCGAAGCCATGATCAAGCATTTCATCACGAAAGTTTTCGGAAAATATCATTTCTTCCTGCCTGAAATCATGCTTTGCGTGCCCATCGACGTGACGGACGTGGAAAAACGCGCGGTTCTGGAAGCGGCCATAAACGCGGGCGCCAAGACGGCCTATCTGATCGAGGAAGGCCGGGCGGCGGCTCTGGGCGCGGGCCTCGATATCTCGGCGCCCGAAGGAAATATGATCATCGATATCGGCGGCGGTTCCACAGACGTCGCGATCCTTTCGCTGGGCAATACCGTCGTCTGCAGGACCATCCGGACCGCGGGCAACAATTTTGACAACGACATCGTCAAATATGTGAAAAAGACCCATAATCTGGCTATCGGCGAGCGCATGGCCGAAGACATCAAGATCAAAATCGGATCGGCCATTCCCCTCGAAGAGGAAGAGCAGATGATCATCAAAGGACGGGATTTGATTATGGGCCTTCCGAAACCGGTTACGATCAGCTCCGAAGAGGTGCGGGAAGCCATGATGGAATCCCTGATGCAGATCGTGGAATGCGTCAAATCCGTACTGGAGCAGGCGCCCCCCGAGCTCGCCTCGGATATCGTCGACAACGGCATCGTCATGACCGGCGGCGGCTCTCTCGTGCGCAATTTCCCCAAGATGATATCGACCTACACCAACCTTCCGGTACGACTGGCCGAAGCTCCTCTGGAAAGCGTTGTGCGCGGCGCGGGGATGGCCCTTGATCTGCTGGACAAACTGAAAAAAATCGACAAGGCAGTACGCTGATGATCAATGACGCCATCGCAAGCGAAAGCCTGCGGAATATTTTGAAAAACGAGCTCAAATCAGGGAGAACCTTCGGAACGTGGCTCTTTTACGGAAAGGACAGGGATCAGGCCTTCAAGAGCGCGCTGGTCCTGGCAAAGGGCCTTTGCTGTGACACGATGAAAGGCGATTTTTGTGACGAATGTCCCACGTGCCGCAAGATCAACCACGGGGTCTACAGCGACCTCGAGGTGGTCGAGGATCCGACGGGAATCAAGGTTGACGCCGTCCGGGAAATGATACAGAAGTCTTCGGTGACCTCCTTTGAGGGGAAAAACAAGATTTTCATCCTGAAGGACGTCGGAAATATCAATAAATACGCGGCAAACGCGCTGCTGAAACTGATCGAGGAACCCTATCCCCATTGTTTTTATATTCTTTTGAGCGATACGCTCAATATCCTGCCGACGATCAAGTCCCGCTGCGCCATTGTCCGGATTCCGGAGTTGTCGGCGGAGGAACTGGACGTCCCCGAACCCATATACCGGTTTTTCCTGGGCGCCAGCGCCGATATCGCGGCCTGGAAGCAATCGGAAATCAATCTCGCCCAGGACATCCCCTACGACAAGATCGGCGTGTATCTGCGAAAATACGCCGAAGAGAACGATTTTTTCAGCAAAGTCTGTATCTATAAGGCCATCCGGAGTTTTTTGGACAACCGTCCCTACCTGACGCTGAAGGACAAGCTTCAATTTACGGAAGATATCGCGAAAAACAGCAACAACCGCGAACTTCTGAAAGAGCTGATCCGCTACGCCGTCTATGCCCAGAGCTATGCCGAGGGACTTGAAGCCCGGCTGGAGGTCAAAGCCATGTTGCGTTTTCCGGTCAATATGAAGCTGGCCCTCATGCAGATTTTTACAAACTGAAATTTTTTCTGCGCGAAAATCCCCAATTTTCGCGGAAGTTTACCGGAATAATCAGAAATATCAAAAATAACTGTTGATTTATTTTAAAAAATAAGGTATCATAATAAGGCAAAGGAGTCATGCGGTCGCTTAGCTCAGTTGGGAGAGCGTCTGCCTTACAAGCAGAGGGTCATAGGTTCGAGTCCTATAGCGACCACCATCCATTATTTTGATAACGGGGCGACGTAGCCAAGTGGTAAGGCAGAGGTCTGCAAAATCTCCATCACCAGTTCAAATCTGGTCGTCGCCTCCAAAAAGTTTTTTTCGGCAGCTATTTTGATAGGTGCTTTTTTTCTCTATACGGGAGGCTTTTATGTATCGGCATCTGTTCGGCCCCGTGCCCTCGAGGCGCCTGGGGGTATCACTGGGCGTGGATTTGGTCACGGCCAAGACCTGTAATCTCGACTGCGTTTTTTGCGAATGCGGAAAGACGGAGAAACTCACGTTGACGCGGGGGGTGTTCAAAGATCCCGCGGAAGTAAAAAAAGAACTGAAGGAGGCGCTGGCGGCCTTCCGGCCCAATTACGTCACATTTTCCGGCGCGGGGGAACCGACGCTGTCCCTGAGCCTCGGCGGGATCCTGCGGGATCTCAGGCAAGACGACCGCGTCAAGACCGCGGTCATCACAAACGGACTCCTCTTTTCGGATCCGGCAGTCCGGGAGGACCTTATGGCGGCGGATCTCATCCTTACGAAAATCAACAGCGTTCGCAAAGAGACCTTTGACCGGATCTGTCGCGGCGCGGAAACGGATCTGACGGCTTTTACGGATAATTTACGGGCCTTTTGCGGGGCTTTTCCGGGGGAAATTTACCTCGAAACCTTTATCATCGAAGGGCTGAACGACGGCGATGAAGAAATCGCGGATCTGACGGCCTTTGTGAAGACGCTCCGGATCACGAAATGGCAGCTCAACACGCTGGCCCGGGCGGGGGCCGAGGACTGGGTCGCGCCCGCAAGCCCAGGCGTCATGAAGCGCATTCGGGAAAAAATCATTTCCCTCGGCTATGCGGCCGAAAAGATAGAAATCATCGGGGAAGTCAGGGAGCTTGCGGAAAAAATCGCGCCCGACGCCGAGCTGGTGAAAAATATGCGGGACAAGCGGGAATACGGGGAGGACGAATTCAAAAAAATTTTCAAGACCTCCGACTGATCCGGGCGAGCAGGGCGTAAAGAAAGAAAACAGGGACTACGGGAGTGAAGTTCATGATCGGCGGCATATTACAGATCAAAATCATATCGGTGGGCGGCGCCGGCGCGAGAATCCTGCGGGAACGGGGCAGTACCCCCTTCAACGTAAAATACATGGCCGTGGATTGCGCGTCTGACGACTTTGAAGAAGGGCTGATCGCCAACGAAAAGCTGGCTATCGGAGAGTGTCTCAACTTCGGGGACGTGCCCAAGGAAAACGCCAACGTCTGCGTCAAGGCCATGGAGGCGCGGGAAGAGATCGCGGCCGGATTTTTGAAGCAAACGGATCTGCTTTTTCTCGTGGCGGGCCTGGGCGGATCGACGGGATCGGGCGCGGCCCCGGTGATCATCCGTCTCGCGCGGCAAATGGGGATTCTGACGTTCGCGATCCTCGTCGAACCCTTTTCCTTTGAGGGACCTGTTCGTCGGAGCATTGCCAAATCGGCCCTGGGCATGGCGCGAAAATACGCCGACGCCACGCTCCTCATCCGGAACGACCAATTGTTCCGTCTGTTCAACATCCCCTGCAAGCTCGAAGACGCCTTTGATAAGGCGAACGGCATGATCCGGAAATGTATCGGAAATTTCTTCGATCTTCTGACGCTGCCGCGGACGCTGACCGTCGACATGAAAGACGTGGAATTTATCCTGAAAAACGCGGGCGACGCCCTTTTCCTCTACGGGGAAGGGAACGGCTACGACCGGGCGAAAGAGGCTTTTTACAACGCGCTCAACTTCACGATCAACGACCAACGGCTCTACGGCGCGAAAAAGGCGTTGCTCAACATCTACGCCAACGAGAGCCTGGAACTTCAGGAAATCGATCTGATCAAGGAATTGATCCGGGACGCAGCCGGCCCCATGCTCGAAGAGATCGTCAACGGCGTGACCGAAGACAAGAGCGTCGGGGACGGGATCCGGATCATCCTGATCGCGACCTATGAAAAAAAAGAACCCGGGCTTTCCTTTTTCGGGAAGACGCAAAAATCCGTCAAACCCGCCGACGAGGGAAAAATCGCGGAAGACAGAGATAATTCCGGCCCGGGAAAGCCGAAAGGATCCGGAAAAATCAAGATTCCCGACTGGATAAAAGGATAGGGCGCAAAACAAAAAAAGGGTTGACAAATAGCGAAAAATAATGTATTATAAATCTTGTGTCTTGTCGCGTTCGCTTATCCGGTGATGTTTCCGGTCATACGAAAGGGGATGTGTCCGGCCCGGCAGTGTCGTTACGCGCTTACGGTCCCATCGTTCAGGGGTTAGGACATCAGATTTTCACTCTGGAGACAGGGGTTCGATTCCCCTTGGGACTACCAACAAAACAATATAGAGATCACATGGTGAGGTTCCCGAGCGGCCAAAGGGATCAGACTGTAAATCTGACGGCTCTGCCTTCGAAGGTTCGAATCCTTCCCTCACCACCATCCAAATTTTCCGGACCATGCACGTGTATGGGATTTTTTTTAAAAATTTTCAAAAAAAAGTGGAAAAAAAAGCTGAAAAGTTGTATATATTAAGTATATGCGTTTGAGAATACGGTGGAAATTTAAAAATTTAATTTATAGGAGGTACATTTGAATGGCAAAAGAGAAATTTGAAAGAACGAAACCGCATGTAAACATAGGGACAATCGGCCACGTCGACCACGGAAAGACGACGCTGACGGCGGCGATCTCCAAAGTACTTTCCGAAAAGGACCCCAAGCACAATAAAAAAGTCGAATTTGACAGCATCGACGCGGCCCCCGAAGAAAAAGAACGGGGCATCACGATCAATACCGCCCACATCGAGTACGAAACGGACAAGCGGCATTACGC